>JAKAAV010000073.1 GCA_021802185.1 Chloroflexota bacterium
CTTGATCAGCAGGCCCGCGATGCCGGAGATCAGGTAGTTGATCGCGCCGTGGGTGGGGTCGAACATGTTCCGCCAGACGGTCGCGACGATGATCTGCGGGATCACGACGGGCAGGATGAAGATCGCACGGTACAGGCGGGTGAACCGCAGGCCCTTCACGTTCATGACCATCGCGATCGCCACGCCCAGCACGACGTGGACCACGACGTTCGACAGCGCCCACCACAGGTTGAAGACCAGGACGCGCAGGAAGTCGAAGTTCGGGATGACGATGTTGTTGTCGAGGATCCGCAGGTAGTTGTTGAAGCCGACGTACGGCGGCGCCGGCGCGTTCGCGCGGAGGTTGCGCAGGCCGTAGTCGGTGAACGACATCCAGACCTGGAAGACGAGCGGGTAGAACGTGATGACGGTCATCACGAGGAGCGCAGGCAGCAGGAACAGGTACGCCGTCCGCGCGTTCCGCGTGCGTCGCCAGAGCGAGCGCCGGTTGGTGCCGGCGGTCGCGGCCAGAGCGGTCATGTCGGCCGCCTCCACACGTCCATCGCCCTCGCTCCCTCGTCGATGGTGAAGAGGGACGGCGCGAACGCCGTCCCTCCCGTCACGCAGTCCAGGGGACTGCCGCCGTGCGGACTAGAGCCCGTTCGCCTTGTTCATCGCGTCGCATGCGGTCTTGACCGCGGACACCGGGTCGGTGCCCTTGTCGATGACCGCGACGAGCGCGTTGCCGAAGTTGCTCCAGTAGTTGTCCAGCTGCTTGAGCGTCGGGCGCGGGTCGCCCTTCGCCATGAGCGCGGCGAAGGACTTCGCGATCGGGTCGGACGGCTGGATCGTCGTGTTCGCCGGCAGGTGGCCGACGTTGGCGAAGATCTGCTCGTTCTGCGGCTGGAGCATCTGCAGCGCGAACTTGACCGCGAGGTCGCCGTTCGCCGAAGCCGCGTTGATGTAGAAGCCGTCAGGAGCGGTGAGCGGGGCCCACGCGCCGCCGGGGCCCGACGGGCCGGCGACGACGGCGAGCTTGCCGGGGAGTGCCTTCGAGAGATCGCCTGACTGCCACGGGCCGTCGATGAAGCCCGCGATCTTGCCGGAGATCAGGTCAGCCTTGGCGTCGTTGTCGTTCTGGTAGAAATGCATGCCCGCGGCCTTCATGTCCTGGAGCCACTTGAGGGCATCCGCGACGCCGCCCTGGTCGGCGATGCACTTGCCGCTGGCGTCCATGATCTTGCCGCCGAACGACGAGAAGAGGCCCCACAGGTAGTAGGAGCCGCCGCCGTTCGCGCCGTAGACCCAGCCGAGCTTGCTGGCGTTGGCCTTCCAGTCGGCGGTCGTGACGGGGGCCGTCGGCAGCATGGAGGTGTTGTAGAAGAGCTCCACGGCCTTCATCGACTCCGGGATCTCGTAGAGCTTCCCGTCGACCGTGGCCGCGCTGAGCGACACGTCGGACTCGTTGTAGGGCGCGGCCTTGAGGACCGGCACCAGGTTGCTGACGTCCTTGAGCAGGCCGGCACGCGCCTCCTTCGGGAGGCTGTCGTTCGGGGCGATGTAGAGGTCGGGGCCCGCGCCGGCGCCGGCCTGGGTCTCGAAGTTCGTGAACAGGTTGTTGAACGGGATGTCGGTCACGGTCACGGTCAGGCCGGGGTTCGCGGCCTTCACGTTCGCGACCATCTTGTCGAACGCGTCCTTCTCCGACGTGCCGCTCGCGCCGTAGGCCTCCCACACCGTGAGAGAGCCGGTGAGCGGGGCGCTCGACCCTGCGGCCGCCGACGTGGCGGCGGGTTGCGACGCCGGGGCGGTCGTCGCTGCCGACGAGCAGGCGGAGACGACCATGACGAGCGTCGCGACGACGCTCGTCAGCTTGTAGCTGGACCTCATCGAGTGCATTTCCTCCTCGTTCCTGCGGCTCGCACCGCGCGAGCCGTTCCTGCCTCTCCGGTCGGCCGTCCATTCGGTGGCCGTGCCGGCCGGTCCCCCCTGAGCCCCATGACTCACTCCCCGACGCCCACCTCCTCCCGGCCGATCCGGGCCGGAGCGGCGGCGGTCGACCGCCGCACGACGAGTCGTGTCTTGAGCATGCGGTGCTGCGCCGGGCTCCCCGCCTTCGCGCCGAGCCCATCGAGGAGCAGGCGCGCCGCCTCCTCACCCTTGCGCCGGACGGGCTGGTGCACCGTCGTCAGCGGCGGGTCGGAAAAGCGCCCGATCGGAAGATCGTCGAAGCCGACGATGCTGAGGTCGCGCGGAACGCGGAGGCGCAGGTGGCGGCTCGCCTGGAGCGCACCGATCGCGAGCGCGTCGCTCATCGCGAGCACGGCCGTCGGCCGGAGCCCGTCCTCCCACGCCCGAAGGAACGCCGCCTCGCCGCCCTCGAAGGTCGCGGGCGCGACGACGATCGACCCCGGGCCGACCTCGAGCCCGGCGGGCTCGAGCGCCGAGAGATATCCGCGCAACCGCCGCGCCGTCACGCTCTCGCCGATCTCCCGGCCCCCATTGGGTCCCTCGTCCGGCGACGGGTTGGCGACGGGTCCTTCGACCGCGATGATCAGGACGTCGCGGTGCCCGAGGCCGACGACGTGCTCGGCGGCGGCGCGCGCCCCCGCCTCGTCGTCCACCTGGACCGAGCTGTGCTCGACCCACCCGGGCGCGTCGACCAGCACCATCGGGACGCTCGCCCGCCGGATCGCCTCGATCTCGGGGTGGTTCTCGTCGAGTCCCAGCGCGACGACACCGTCGACGGTGGCACGGTCGAGCGCGCGGGTGAGCGACCCCCGGAGCGGGGAGATCAGCAGGAGGCCGAAGCCGTGCTCCTCGGTCACCGACGAGACGCCCTCGGCGAAGTACGCGAAGAAGGGGTTCGCGAAGACCTGGCTGAGCGGCTGCGGCGTCAGGACGCCGATCGTCATGGTCCGCTGCGCCGACAGCATGCGAGCGACCGGGTGCGGCCGGTAGCCGAGCTCGATCGCGACGCCGCGGATGCGGTCCGCGGTCTCGGGCTTCAGCCGTTCGGGGTTGTTGAACGCGAAAGAGACGGCCGCCTTGCTGACACCGGCGGCTTCGGCGACGTCGGCGATGCGCGGGCGGCGGAGACGGGTCTGCTGCACGGTCCCTCGCGGATGGCGCCGCCGGTCGGGCGGGACGTCGAACGGCTGACGCGCGGGAAGCGCGGTTTACTGAACCGGTTTAACGGGCAGTCTAGCCGCGGGGAGACGCATGTCAATACCAATTCACGGAGCGCGGTGGGGATTGCCGGGAGATTGCGGCCGGAGGGCCGTGCGAGGCGGCGCTCCGTATCCGCCGCCGCAAATGGCGGGGTGCGACGGGAGGCGGGAGGAGCTGCCGGGGGTCGCGTGGCACAATCGCGAGGTCGTCGACCTGACGCGGCGAGGCCGCTCCAACCGAGGTGCGCTGCATGCGCTTCGTTCGCTTTCGTGAGACCCACCCGTCGGAGGATGCCGAAGGCACAGGGCTGGCCCTGCCGTTCCGGCCGCGACTCGGCATCCAGTTCGACGCCGGGCCGGACGGCCACGGCGGCACCATCCTGCCGCTCGACGCCGTGCCCGGCATCCTCGACGATCAAGACCGCGGGCGTGCCGTGGACGACGCGGACCTCGCGGCCTACCTGGCCGCGGACGTCGAGCTCGCGGCCGTGACCGCCGGACTCGAGCGCGTCCCGGACCGGTCGGGGCTCGTGCTCGACGCATCGGACGTCCGCTTCCTCGCACCGGTCCATCGGCCCCAGAAGATCGTCGGCATCGGATACAACTACCGGGCGCACCTGACGGAGCAGCAGCGGGACACGCCGGATCGGCCGATGCTGTTCGCGAAGTGGGCGAACGCGATCGTCGGCGACGGCGACGCGATCGTCACGCCGAACGCCACGCACGCGCTCGACCTGGAGGGCGAGCTGGCCATCGTCATCGGGACACGCTGCCGTCGCGTGCCGGCCGGCCTCGCGCTGGCCCACGTCGCCGGCTGGACCGCGGTGAACGACGTCACGGCGCGCGACCTGCAGGGACAGAAGGTGGCGCTCGGGCCGGGCGAGCACGGCGACGGCCAGTGGCCGCGCGCGAAGTCCGCCGACACGTTCCTGCCCATGGGGCCCGCGGTCGTCACGATCGACGAGGTCCCGGACGTGTCGACGCTCACGATCCGCTCATGGCGGACCGACGTGCAGGGGAACCGCGTGCAGATGCAGGAAGGGTCGCCGCGGGACCTCATCTTCGGCGTCGGGGAGCTCATCGAGTTCGTCAGCGCGAACATCACGCTCGAGCCCGGGGACGTCATCGCGACCGGCACCCCGTCGGGCGTCGGCGTGTTCCGCGATCCTCCCGTGTTCCTGCAGCCCGGGGACGTCGTGAGCGTCGAGGTGTCGGGGATCGGGAGGGTGGACAATCCCATCGTCGCGTACGACGAGACGGTGCCGCAAGGATCGCCGGCGGCCAGCCTCGTGGTGCGCGGATGACAGTGTGCCGATGATCGCGCCCCGGTGACGGAGCGCGGATGACAGCCGGCGTCGACGACGCGTCCCGGAAAGGAGCCGCTGGTCGGATGGTCGAACCCGTCACGGGGCAGCGAGCCGAGGCCGGGGTCGATCGCGCCGCGGAGATCCCGACACGGATGCGAGCGCTCGTCAAGCCCGGGCCCGACCCGGGTGCGGTCCTCATGGAGGTGCCCGTGCCGGTGCCGGGTCCCGGCGAAGTGCTCATCCGGCTCGAGGCGGTGAGCGTCTGCGGCACCGACATCCACATCGAGCGCTGGGACGCGTGGGCCGCTGCGAACGTGGTGACGCCGCGGATCTTCGGGCACGAGATGGCGGGGCGGGTCGTCCAGCTCGGCGAGGGAGTGACGCGCGTCGCGCTCGGACAGCGGGTCGCCGCCGAGACGCACCTGGTCGACTGGACGTGCTACCAGTGCCGCACCGGCCGGCAGCACGTCTGCCAGAACTACCGGATCCTGGGCGTGCACGCGGACGGGGCGTTCGCGGAGTACATCGTGCTGCCCGAGTCGAACGTCTGGATCAGCGACACGCTCCCGGCAGAGGTCGCCGCGCTCCAGGAACCGATGGGCAACGCCGTCTTCTCCGTGTTCGTCGAGGAGGTGGCCGGGCAGAGCGTGGCGGTCCTCGGGTGCGGGCCGATCGGGCTCATGTCGATCGCGATCGCGAAGCGGGCGGGCGCGCGGCGGGTCATCGCGACGGACATCCTGCCCGAGCGTCTCGAGCTCGCGGAGCGGATGGGGGCCGACGTCGTGGTGGACGCGGGCGCGGCAGACGTGGTCGCCCGGATCCGGGCGGAGACCGACGGCGACGGCGCGGACGTCGTCCTCGAGATGTCGGGCTCCGAGCCGGCACTGCACCAGGGTTTCGCCGCGGTCACCAACGGTGGCCGCGTGTCGCTGCTCGGCACGCACTCGCACCCGGTCACGCTCGACGTCTCGTCCGAGATCATCTTCAAGGCGCTGCGCGTCTACGGCATCACGGGCCGGAGGCTGTTCGAGACCTGGTACCAGACGCGCGCGCTGCTCGAGGAGGGCCTCGACCTCTCCCCGATCATCACGCACCACTTCCCGCTGTCGGAGTACAGGCAGGCGTTCGACCTGGTCGCGGCCGGGCACGCCGGCAAGGTGGTGCTGCTGCCGCAGGAGGACTGACATGGCCGACTTGTCGACGGGCCGGAACACGGGCGACGTGGGCGCGACGGACCCTTCGTCGGTCGCCGGCGCGGATACGCGGAGCCCGTCGTCGGTCGCCGGCGCGGATACGCGGAGCCCGTCGTCGATCGCCGGCGCGGACACGCGGAGCCCGTCGTCGATCGCCGGCGCCCCGGAATCGCGCCCGGACCCCCTCGCGTACCTCGCCGACGAGATCGCCGACCTGCAGGCGAAGCACCTCTACCGCCCTCTGCGCGTCATGACCGGCGCGCAGGCCGCCACGACGGTCATGGACGGGCGTCCCGTCATCAGCCTCTCGTCGAACAACTACCTCGGCCTGGCCACGCACCCGCACCTGGTCCGTGCCGCACTCGACGCCGTGCGCGACCTCGGCGTGGGCAGCGGCGCCGTCCGCACGATCGCCGGCACCATGGAGCTCCACGAGGAGCTGGAGCGGCGCCTCGCGGCGTTCAAGCACACGGAAGCCGTGCTGACGTTCCAGTCGGGATTCACCGCGAACAGCGGGGTCATCCCGACGCTGACCGGCGAGCGCGACCTGATCGTCAGCGACGAACTGAACCACGCTTCGATCATCGACGGCGTGCGGCTGTCGAAGGCGGCACGCGCGGTGTTCCCGCACCGCGACGTGGACGGCCTCGAGGCCGTGCTGCGCGAGGCGCGCGCGAAGGGCGGCCCGAACGGCGCGTACGAGCACATCCTCGTGATCACCGACGGCGTCTTCTCGATGGACGGCGACATCGCCCCGCTGCCCGGGATCTGCGACGTCGCCGAACGGTATGGGGCGGCGGTCATGGTCGACGACGCCCACGCGTCGGGCGTGCTCGGGCGCAACGGGCGCGGCACGATCGACCACTTCGGGCTCCACGGCCGGGTCGACATCCAGGTCGGGACGCTGTCGAAGGCGGTCGGCGTCCTCGGCGGTTACGTGGCCGGCCGCCAGCACCTTCGTGACTACCTGATCCAGCGCTCGCGGCCGTTCCTGTTCTCGACCTCGCACCCGCCGGCCGTGGTGGCGGCGTGCATCGCGGCGCTCGACGTGCTCGAGCAGGAGCCCGACCGGATCGATCGGCTCTGGGACAACACGCGCTTCTTCAAGGCCGGGCTGCAGGAGCTCGGCTTCGACACCGGCGTGAGCGAGACGCCGATCACGCCCGTCATCGTGCGGGACTCGGAGAAGGCCGGGCGGATGAGCGACCGGCTCATGGATCTCGGCGTGTTCGCGCAGGCGGTCGTCTTCCCGACCGTCGCGATCGACAAGGCGCGCATCCGCACGATCGTGACGAGCGAGCACACGCGCGACCAGCTGCAGCAGTGCCTCGGCGCCTTCGCGACGGTAGGGCGCGAACTCGACGTGATCTGACGCGGAGCGGGGCGGGGCGGCGTTCGCCGCGTCCGCCTGCGCGTCACCTCTCCAGGCCGCTCGGCGCTCGGCGCCGCGCCTCGCGCTGGTCGCCGGGCTGCCGTGCCCCCGTGGTCCGGCGCTCCAGCTCGAGCCGCACTCCCGGCGTGCCGCGGGGTTGGCGGCTCGCCGGCCGGCACGCCCATGGTCGCCGGCCGGCACGCCCATGGTCGCCGGCCGGCACGCCCATGGTCGCCGACCCGACCGCGTTCACCCGCTCTTTCGGTGACGGTCTTGACCGATGCTCGCCAAGGGAACGCCGGACGGGCGGCCACCACTGGCGGCGGCCACCCGCGCCTGCACTCGGACACGATTCAGCGATCGGCGTTGGCGCCTGGGGGTCGGCTGCGCTCAGCTGGGGCACCGGCGAGGCGGCCGAGTCGCGCGGGTGTCGTCGGCACTCGTCTGATGGGGCCGAGCGACCGTCTCGCGTTCCCCGGGCGAGCGATGGTCACGAACGAGAGGGCGGCGAGCGGCGAGTCCGGGCAGGCAAGCCAGCGAGACACGACGCGCGCGTCGGCCGGGAACACCTGGCGGAGCACGTGCCCGTGCAGCGCCACGCGGCGCCGGTTCCCGTGGCTCTCCTCGAGCACGACCCACGTCCCGACGACACCCGGACGCCCGACACCCGGACGCCAGCCGCGTTCGCGCGCGATCACGGGCGCAAGCCGCCGCTTGCGGTCCACCGTCGCCAGGAGGTCCTGCAGATCGACCAGCTCGCTCTTGAGCTCGACCACCAGTAGGGCCGTTCGATCCTCATGCCACGCCAGGAGGTCGACGGACCCGCGCTCGCCGCGGATCGAGAATGACGCCTCAGCCACGAAGCGCCACCCGGGAGCGTGCGCCAGCCGTCTCGCCAGTTCGTCCTGCAGCGCCGCGTGGCGCTGATCGAGCAGACGTGCGAGGTCGGCGCCGCGCCATCGGACATCCACCGACACACGGGCGTCGAGCGCGAGCGCCACCCGACGGATGAGATCCACGGGCATCTCGGACAGGTGACCGCGCTCGACTCGAGAGACCGTCGCCCGCGAGCAGTCCGCTCGTTGCGCCACGTCCTGCTGTCGCCACCCTCGCCGCAGCCTGAGCATCCGGAGCGCGGCCCCCGCTCGCTGGTCGTCCACGGCGCGATCCTGCAACTGCCGTCTTCACAGGCGCCTCACTGCGGATTTGCCCGCGCTTTCGGCGGATCCTCGCGCGGGGCGCCGCGGCCACGAGCGATGGTGCCCCTGCGGCACGCGGCGGCTGCGGCACCCGGCTGGGCCGCACCACGCTCCGGGGTTCGAGCGGCCGCGGCTGGCACGCGTCAGGCGCACGCGGCGCGGCTGCGGCACGCGGCTGGGCCGCACCACGCTCCGGGGTTCGAGCGGCCGCGGCCGG
>JAKAAV010000074.1 GCA_021802185.1 Chloroflexota bacterium
CATGAGCCGGTTCGTGCCGCACCTGTCCGAGCTGCAGCCCGAGATGTTCTGCGAGGTCAGCCCGGAACTCGCCGCGCTCCGCGCCCTCGAGCACGGCGGGTGGGCGACGATCGTGACGTCGCGGAGTGCGATCGAGGCGCGAGTCCTCGTCACGGAGCGCATCCGGCCGCTCGACGTGCAGGGGAAGACCGTCCACCAGGTCGGCCTGCCGTATCACTGGGGACGCAACGGGATCGTGACCGGCGACTCGGCAAACGACGTGGTTCCGCTGGCACTCGACCCGAACGTCCACATCGAGGAGGTCAAGGCCGCGAGCTGCGACATTCGGCCGGGAAGGAGGCCGCGCGGACCGGCACTCCGCCGGCTCGTCGAGAGCTACCCGCGGATCACGCGCGACGGAGACGTCACGCAGGCGCCGCAGGAGCATGCGCCCGGACCACGGTCGGAGGGCCGATGATGCGACGTCCACTGCCCGTCGTCGAACGGCCCGGCGCCTGGCCTGCCAGCTACGGCGACGAGGCGAGACCGCGCCTCGGCTTCTTCACCGACACCACGCTCTGTATCGGGTGCAAGGCGTGCGAGGTCGCGTGCAAGGAGTGGAACGACGTCCCGGCCGACGGCTACGTGTGGACGGGCAATTCGTACGACAACACCGGCGGCCTGAGCGCGAACACGTGGCGGCACGTGGCGTTCATCGAGCAGGACCGGCCGCTCCACGTCGAGCCGCCGAAGGCACGCCTGCGCGAGGCCGAGATGCGCGACGGCGCGGCGGGACCCGACGCGGCTCCCCTTCGCGACCGGCCGTCCGGCGGTGCGCCGCGCGGCGACGGGTACCCGCCGCCCGACGCCCCACGCGGCGACGGTGGCGAGGGCATGCGCTGGCTCATGTCGTCGGACGTGTGCAAGCACTGCACGGACGCGGCCTGCCTCGACGTGTGCCCGACCGGGGCGCTGTTCCGGACCGAGTTCGGGACCGTCGTCGTCCAGCAGGACGTGTGCAACGGCTGCGGCTACTGCGTGGTGGCGTGCCCGTTCGGCGTGATCGGGCGGCGCGAGATCGCCGGGTCGAAGGGCGTCGGGATGGCCCAGAAGTGCACGCTCTGCTACGACCGGACGAAAGACGGCCTCGAGCCGGCCTGCGCGAAGGCCTGCCCGACCGAATCGATCCAGTTCGGCCAGCTGGACGAGCTCCGCGAGCGGGCGTCGCGACGGCTCGAGCAGGTCGTCGCGCGAGGGTTCGATGGCGCGCGCCTGTACGGCGCGAATCCGGACGACGGCGTCGGCGGGTTCGGCGCGTTCTTCCTGCTGCTCGACGAGCCCGAGGTCTACGGCCTGCCGCCCGACCCGGTGGCGACGACGCGCGACCTCCCGTCGATCTACGGGTGGATGGCGCTCGCGGCCGGGACCCTCGGCGCACTCGTCGGCCTGTCGTTCCTGGGCGGCCGCCGATGACCCGCTTCGACTCGATCGGTCGTGACCGCCGGTCCCGCGGATCGAACCCGGCGCCCGACTCCTATTACGGTCACCCGATCGTCAAGGAGCCCGTCTGGGAGCTCGACATCCCCATCTACTTCTTCTTCGGTGGACTCGCGGGCGCGTCGGCTGCGCTCGCCCTGGGCGCGCGGCTCACCGGCAACGCGCGCCTCGCACGCAACGCGACGTTCGCCGGGATGGTCGGCGTCGTCGCCAGCCCGCCGCTCCTCATCCGCGACCTCGGCAAGCCGGCGCGCTTCGCGGCGATGCTGCGGGTGATCAAGGTGACCTCGCCGATGAACGTCGGCACGTGGCTGCTGAATGCAACGGGCGGCGGGCTCAGCGTCGCCGCTGGCTGTGAGCTGCTCGGGATCCTGCCGCGCCTCCGCGACCTCGCCACGACGGGATCCGGGCTCTTCGGGCTGCCGTTCGCGACGTACACCGCTGCGCTCGTCGCCGACACGGCCATCCCGGCGTGGCACGAGGCGCGGCGCGAGCTCCCGTTCGTGTTCATCGGCGGGGCGGCATCGGCGGCCGGAGGCGCCGCCGCGATCATCACGCCGCCGTCGGACGCCGGCGCCGCGCGTCGGTTCGCGATCGCCGGCGCACTCGTCGAGCTCGGAGCCGGCTTCGTCATGGAGCACCGCCTCGGGCTCCTCGGGGAGCCGTACAGCCAGGGACGCGCCGGCCGCCTCACCCGTTTGTCCCGCGTCACGGCGGGCGCGGGCGCAGCGGTGATGGCCCTGGCCGGCCGGCGCCGGATCGCTGCCACCGCGGCAGGCTCTCTGCTGCTCGCCGGCGCGCTCCTCGAGCGGCTCGCGGTCTTCGAGGCGGGGCGACAGTCGGCGCGCGACCCGCGATACGTGGTGGATGCGCAGCGACGGCGGGTCGCGGCGGGCACGTCGCGGGCCGCGTCCACGTTCGCCGGCCTGCCCGACGAGCGGGAGGCGCTCCCGGCCGCGAGCTGATCGCCGGGCACGACGACCGTCCGTCGCGGCTGCAACGCGGCGGCGCTAGAGTGTCGGTCCGCGACGGGGCCTCGGGCGCCCACGCAGACGGCGGTGCACGCGCAGACGGCGGGCCCGGGCGATCCGCGGCAGCACCGGCTGGAGGTGATCGATGGCCAGCCCCGCGTCCTCCCCCGCCCCGGTGTTCGGCCGCGACGTGCCCGATGCGGCGTGGCGTCCCGCTCCCGAACTGCTGCACGAGAGCCGCGCCGCCCGGCTCCTCCGCGCGCTCGGCGAGCCCGACCTCGAGCACTGCCAGGCCCGCGCGGTTGCCGATCCGGCCTGGTTCTGGGGAAGGGCCGTCGACGACCTCGGCCTGGCCTGGCAGCGGAGGCCACGCCACACCGTCGATGTCCGCGATGGAATCGAGTGGGCGCGCTGGTGGGTGGGAGGTGCGTTCAACCACGCCCAGGCCTCGGTCGATCCGTGGGCCGAAACGGACCCGGACGGCGAGGCGCTCGCCTGGGAGGGCGAGGACGGCGCGGTACGCCGCCTCACGCGCCGGGAGCTGCGCGACGAGGTCGACCGCGCGGCGGCGATGCTGGCGCGCAACGGCGTCGGCGAGGGGACGCGCGTCGCCATCTTCCTGCCGATGCTGCCGGAGACCGTCGTCGCGGTCCTCGCGCTGGGAAGGCTCCGCGCGGTGTTCACGCCGATCTTCTCCGGCTACGCCGCGCCCGCGGTCGCCACGCGGCTGAACGCGTTCCGGGCGACGCACCTCATCACCGCGGACGGGTTCCTGCGCCGGGGTCAGGTCGTGCCGATGAAGGACGTGGCCGAGGCCGCGCTGGAGCAGGCGCCGTCGGTCGAGCGCGTGATCGTCGTCCGCCGCCTGGTGGGGCGGCGGAGCGCCGTGCCGTGGCACGCGCTCCGCGACGCGTGGTGGGACGAGGAACTTGCCAGCGAGGGGCTCGCGCCGCTGCGGGACACGGCCGAGACGGACCCCGAGACGCCGTACATGGTCATCTACACGTCGGGCACGACCGGCGTCCCGAAGGGCACGCTGCACGTCCACGGCGGGTTCCCGATCAAGGCGGCCGAGGACCTCGCGCACACGTTCGACCTGCGCCGCAACGACGCGCTGTTCTGGTTCACCGACCTCGGCTGGATGATGGGCCCGTGGGCGATCAGCGGGGCCCTGCTGCTCGGCGCACGGCTCGTGCTGTACGCGGGGGCGCCCGACTGGCCCGGACCGGACCGGCTCTGGGCCGTCGCCGAGCGCCACCGAACCAGCCACCTCGGCGTCAGCCCGACGCTCATCCGTGCGCTGCTCGTGCACGGCGAGGAGCCGGTACGGGCGCACGACCTCTCGAGCCTGCGCGTGCTGGGCTCGACCGGCGAGCCGTGGAACCCGGAGCCGTGGTGGTGGTACTTCCGCGTCGTCGGCCGGGGCCGCCTGCCCATCGTCAACTACTCCGGCGGCACGGAGATCAGCGGCGGGATCCTGGGCTGCACGCTGCTGCGGCCGATCCGGCCGGCGTCGTTCAACGGACCGTGCCTGGGGATGGCGGCCGATGTGGTCGATCCCTCCGGCGCGCCGGTGCGCGGGTCGGTCGGCGAGCTCGTCCTGCGCGCACCGTGGCCCGGGATGACACGCGGGTTCTGGGGCGGCGACCGCGAGCGGTACCTCGACACGTACTGGCGTCGGATGCCGGGGACGTGGGTTCACGGCGACTGGGCGCAGATCGACACGGACGGCTACTGGTACCTGCTCGGTCGATCGGACGACACGCTGAAGGTGGCCGGCAAGCGGGTGGGCCCGGCCGAGGTCGAGACGGCGGCGTGCGCGCATCCCGCGGTGGTCGAGGCGGCCGCGATCGGCGTGCCGGACGAGCTCAAGGGCGAATCCGTCGTCGTCCTGGTCGTGCTGCGCCCGGGCGTGGCGTCCGGCCCGGACGTGACGCGCGAGATCGCGGACCGGATCGTGTCGGAGCTCGGGAAGCCGCTCCGGCCCGCGGCGGTCGTCGCGGTCCCGGAACTCCCGCGCACGCGCAGCGGCAAGATCATGCGTCGCGTCGCCCGCGCCGCATACCTTGGCACCGATGCCGGCGATCTCTCCTCGCTCGAGAACGCGCCGGCCGTCGACGCGATCCGGGCCGCGAGAGGCTGACGCGGGAGACCGCCTCGTACCGCGGAGGAGCGCGTCGAGATGGACAACGCATCGGCGATCGTCGTCGCGCTCGCGATCCTGCTCGTCGGCGGATACGCGGTCGGCGCCGTGATCAACGCGCGCCGGATGGGGTCGCTGATCGCCGGACTTCGCGACGCGCTGGCCGGGCCGGTCGGCGCTCCGACGGTGCGGCGCCTCCGCCGGACGATCGTGCGCCTCGAGGCCGACCGGCCCGTGCGGGGGACCGGGCCGGTCGTTGCGACGGTGCTGATGGCGCCGCGGGAGGCGGTCCTGGTCTGGGCGCTGTGGGCCCTGCGTGGACGCGGCGATCTGCTCGACGTCAAGGCGCACCTCGACGCGGTCCCGTCCGGAGCCGGCCTCGTCGCCGACCCACGCCACCGGATCGGCCACGCGGCGATCGACGCCGGTCTCGCGGCGGGCGGGACGCGCGGCGGCCTGCCCGGCACGCGACTCGCGACGGTGACGTACGACCAGCCGGGGGCGACGGCCATGGCGCGGATGGCGCGCGTCGCGGAGGGCGTCGGCGACATCGTGCTCGTCGAGCTCCGCGCGGCCCAGCCACGGCTCACGGTGCTGGTCTCGCTCCACGGAGCGCCACGGTCGCTGTCCGGGCTGCGGAGCGCGCTGCAGCACGTTGTCGACGCGGCGAGCGCGGACGAGTAGTCGTTCGCCGCGTGGGAGCCAGCGGCCGCCGGCCCGCGCGGAGGTCATGCGCGCATCGCCGACCGAGCGAGCCGGAGGACGTGGCGCCGCTTGGGTGCCGCCGGGGCGCCACGGGCTGTCGGACGCGCGGAGGATCGCTTCGGCGCACACTCGTGCCGTCGAAGTGGGCGTGGTGCGCCCGGGAGCGCGCGGAGGAAGCGGGATGCGTGAGCGCCGGTTCGGTCGGGTCGGCTGGGAGGTCTCGGAGCTCGGCTACGGCATGTGGGGCATGGGCGGCTGGACGGGCTCGGACGACGAGCGGTCGCGGGCATCTCTCCAGACCGCCGTCGATCGCGGCGTCAACTTCTTCGACACGGCCTGGGCGTACGGCGATGGACACAGCGAACGGCTGCTCGGCGAGCTGCTCCGCGCGAACCCGGATCGGCGGCTGTACGTGGCCACGAAGGTGCCTCCGAAGAACCGGCAGTGGCCGTCGCGCCGGGGCGAGCCGCTCGAGGATGCGTTCCCGCCTGACCACGTCCGCGAATACGCCGAGCGAAGCCTGGCCAATCTCGGCGTCGAGGCGATCGACCTGTTGCAGTTCCACGTCTGGGAGGACGACTGGGCGAGCGACGAGCGCTGGCAGCGGGTGGTCGACGACCTGCGCCGCCAGGGGCTGGTGCGAGCGGTCGGAATCAGCCTGAACCGTTGGGAGCCGTGGAACGGCGTCCGGACCGTTCGGACCGGGCTCATCGACGCCGTCCAGGTGATCTACAACGTCTTCGACCAGGCGCCCGAGGACGAGCTGTTCCCGGCCTGCCGCGAACTGGACGTGGCGGTGATCGCGCGGGTCCCGTTCGACGAGGGGACCCTCACCGGGACGCTCACGCTCGACTCGCACTGGCCCGAGGGTGACTGGCGCAACACGTACTTCGTGCCCGAGAACCTGCGCCAGAGCGTCGAGCACGCCGAGGCGCTGCGACCGTTGGTGCCAGGAAGCATGTCGATGGCCGAGATGGCGCTCCGGTTCATCCTCTCGAACGAGGACGTCGCGAGCGTCATCCCGGGGATGCGGAGCCCGGAACGTGTCGCGCAGAACGTCGCGGCGGCGGAACACGGCTCGCTCTCGGCCGACCTCGTCGAACGCCTCCGGGCACACCGGTGGGACCGCACCCCGACGGACTGGTCGCAGTAGGTCCGATGGGCGTCTGCGGACCGCGTGGTACGGTCGCGGGGGCTGGCCGAGGGCGGTCGCGGTGCCGTCGAGGACGATCACCGGGGCGCCGGTGACGGTCGCGCCGGTGGCGGTCGCGCCGAGGTCAGTCGCGACGGTGGCGGTCGCGCCGTGGGCGGTCGCGACGCCGCTGCCAGCGACTCCATGAGGGATCGCAGGGCCGCTCACGGACGGGCCTCGTGCGAACCACGGGGCGGCGAACAGGATGATGCGTGGGCGAACAGGACGATGGGGGTCAGCGGATGGCGCAACGGGGACTGACGGCGGCGTACTTCTACCGCGTGCGGTGGGGACACCATGACGAGTGGGTGGAGTTGTTCCTGCGGAACCACTGGCCGATCCTGCGCGAGCAGGTGAAGACGGGCCGGATGCTCGACGTGCGGATGTACCAGCCGCGATTCCACGGTGACGGGCGGGCGGATTGGGACCTGATGGTCACGATCACGTATCGCGACTGGGCTGCGATGGAGGAGCATTCGGAGGCGGCCATCGCGCAGCGGCTGTACCCGGACCAGGAGGCGTTCCGGGCCGAGGAGCGGCGCCGGTTCGAGCTGCTCGACGCGCACTGGGACGTCCCGCTCGAGGAACGCGACCTGCCGGCCGAATAGAGGCCGCCCGAGCAGCCGGGGACCGAGCAGCCGGGGGCCGACCAGGCGCGAAGGCCGCCGGACGCGGCACCAGGAGGGAACAGAGATGCACGTCACGCTCGTCTACGCTCACGTCCGGCCGGAGCACCTCGACGAGTTCATCGAGGCCACGCGCGCGAACCACGAGGCGTCGGTCCGCGAGACGGGGAACCTGCGCTTCGACATCCTGCAGTCGGCGGACGATCCGACGCGCTTCGTGTTCTACGAGGCCTACGTGGACGCGGATGCCGCGAAGGCGCACCGCGAGACGCCGCACTACCTCGAGTGGCGGGATCGGGTCGCGCCATGGATGGCGGAGCCGCGCGAGGGCATCCGGTACGTGGGCCTCATGCCCGATCTGTCGCTGTAGGCCGAGGTTCGGTCTGTCGCCGCAGCCCGAGGCGCGATCCTGTCCTGCGGCCGGCCGACCGGGCGCCGAGGGCGCCCGACCGGCCCCCGAGACGCGATCAGACCGCGATTAGACCGGGATCACGACGTAACGCCGGGTCGCATCCCGCTGGCGCGGAGCGCGCCGAACCGGTTGTCGACCACGGCCTCGACGCGATCGCCCTTCATGCGTTCAACCTGCGCCGGATGCCGTTGCAGGCCGATCTCCCGCCCCCGCACGCCGCTGCGCGAGTCTCGCGTGGGTTGCCGGGCCGCGCCGCGAGCCGGCGGCTCAGCGCCCGAACCCGGTCTCCGACGCTCGAACGGACCTGAACGACCGAAGCCGCGTACCCGGCCATCGCCACGCGTCTCCGGCCAGGCCGGCCTTCTCGCAGACGGCCTGGAGCGTCGTCGCGGAGTCCCAGCCGAACTCCTCGGCGACCTGCGGGAGCAGCAGCGCGCGGCATCCGCCGCGCTCCACGATGATCCCCGCGGTTCGCGCGTCGAACTCGGCCGCCGAGACGAGCTCGGCCGGCGGCGCGAGGACCGAGACCTCGAGCCGGATCGACGGGAGCTCCGCGGGCGAGACCGGCCTGAACCTGGGATCCTCGCACGGGACGATGGTCGCCGCCGCGACGACGTTCTCCCACGCCGCCCGCTCCCAGTCGAGCTGCCCCATGCACCCGCGCAGCTCGCCGTGCTCGTGGAGCGTCACGAACGCCGCGCCGTGCCGCCGGACGGCCGCCGGGAGGCGCTCGGGATCGGGACGCGGCGGGCTCGTCCCGCGCACGGACGCCTCGACGGCCTCGCGCGCGAGCCGCAGGAGCGTCGCAAAGTCGTCGTCGGACACGAC
>JAKAAV010000075.1 GCA_021802185.1 Chloroflexota bacterium
CGTCCTCGCGCGTCACGCGGCCGCCGTGGCCTGTCCCGCGCACCTGCCCGAGATCCACGTCGTTCTCGCGTGCCAGCCGACGGACGGCCGGGGTGACGGGGCCGCGATACTCCTCGCCGGCCGGGGATGTGGCGGCGGGAGCGGGTGCCGGCCCGCTCCTTGAGGCGGCGGAAGCCGGGGAAGCAGCCGCCGGCTGCGCGGGCGCCGGGCCCGTCCCGTTGCGCGGGCCCGTCATCGACTCCTCGTCGGACCCCGCCGGGCCCCGTTCCGTCGCAGGCGCCGGAGCTGGCCGGGCGGCGGACGCCTCGCCCTTCGCCGGCGTTTCTGCCGCGGGCTGCCCGGCCGAGGCCGTCTGCTCGGCCGTCACGGATTGCCCTGCAGACGCGGGTTGGTCGGCCGCCGCGGTCGCCTCCTGCGGCGAAGCAGGCACCGGGACCTGGGCGGCTTCCACCCCCGCCTCCTCGATCACGGCGATC
The DNA here is from genome assembly GCA_021802185.1 of Chloroflexota bacterium. Taxonomy (GTDB): domain Bacteria; phylum Chloroflexota; class Limnocylindria; order Limnocylindrales; family CSP1-4; genus JAJYNJ01. The sequence continues at coordinate 477 of JAKAAV010000075.1, forward strand.
TCGGCGCCGTTCGGGACCGTGGCGCCCTCCTCGACGAGGATCTCGGACAGCACGCCTTCGAACGGGGACGGCACCTCGGCGTTGACCTTGTCCGTGATCACCTCGACGATCGGCTCGTACTTCGTCACGCGATCACCGACCTGCTTGAGCCAGCGGCCGATCGTCCCCTCCGCCACGCTCTCGCCGAGCTGCGGCATCGTCACCCTGGGCACGTGCTCAACCCTCCGAGGAACCCCGCGGACGTGTCACGTCCGCGCCGGACTGCGTCGTTCGCACGAGCGTAGTGTCGCCGATCTGCGCCGAGGTCGCGAGCGAGGCGGCCGCGCACCCGCTCTGCACGCCGGCCGGGGCAGCGCCGACCAGATGCCGGATGCCGGCGCCGGTACTCGGCCAGCTGCCGGCGGCAGATACGCGGCCAGCTCCCCCGGTCAATACGCGGCCAGCTGCCGGATCGCGGCCGCGATCGAGTCGGGGTTCACCATGAACCAGTCCTCGAGCGCGTGGGCGTACGGCACCGCCGGAACGTCGGGCCCGGCCACCCGAAGGATCGGGCCGTCCAGGTAGTCGAACGCCTGCTCGGAGATGATCGCCGAGATCTCGGCGCCATAGCCGCCGAACTTGTTGTCCTCGTACACGACGACGCACTTGCCCGTCCTGCGGACGCTCGAGAGGACGGTGTCGAGATCGAGCGGCCGGAGCGTGCGGACGTCGATGACCTCGACGCTGATCCCGTCGCCCGCCACCAGCTCGGCGGCCTCGAGTGCGTGGTGGGCCATGAGCCCGTACGCGATCGCGGTGATCTGCGTCCCCGACCGCGTGACCTGCGCCTTCCCCAGGGGCACCGTGTAGTCGCCGGCCGGCACCTCGCCTCGGACCGAGCGGTACAGCTTCTTGTGCTCGAGGAACAGCACCGGGTCGGGGTCGCGGATCGCGGATCGCAGCAGGCCGGCTGCGTCGTACGGCGTCGACGGCACCACGACCTTGAGCCCGGGCACGTGCGTGAAGTACGCCTCGATCGACTGGCTGTGGTACAGCGCTCCGTGGACGCCGCCCCCGAAGGGCGCCCTGATGGTGATCGGGCACCCGAACGTCCCGTTCGAGCGATACCGCATGCGTGCGGCCTCGCTCACGATCTGGTTGAAGGCGGGCATGATGAAGTCGGCGAACTGGATCTCGGGCACCGGCCGCAGGCCGTTAACCGCCGCGCCGATCGACGTGCCCACGATCATCGACTCGCTCAGCGGCGTGTCGATGACGCGGCCCGGACCGAACTCCGCGAACAGGCCGTCGGTGGCCAGAAACACGCCACCCTTGATCCCGACGTCCTCGCCCAGCACGACCACGCAGGGGTCGCGGCGCATCTCGCCGGCCAGCGCGCCGCGGATCGCCTCGATGAACGTCTGGACCGCCATCACAGACCCTCCGCGGTGATCTCCGCGCCGAACCCCGGGCCTCCGACCGCCTCCGGCGCCGCCGAGAGGTCGTCCTCGGCGTACACGTGCCGGAGCGCCGTCGTCGGGTCCGGTTCCGGCTGGGCCTCCGCCCATTCCGTCGCGTCGTCCACGGCGGCCTTCACGTCGGCCGCGATCTCCGCCTCCCGCGCGTCGTCGAGCACGCCCGCGTCGCGCAGCTGCGTCCGGAATCGCGGAAGCGGGTCGCGCTCGCGCTCCGCCTGCAGCTCCTCCGCCGAGCGGTATTTCGTCTGCTGGTCGTCCGAGGAATGGGCGGTGAGCCGCATCACCTTCGCCTCGATCAGCGTCGGCCCGTCGCCGCGCCTCGCGCGCTCGATCGCGTCGCGGCCGGCGCGGTAGCACGCGAGCACGTCGCTGCCGTCGACGGCCACGCCGGGAAACCCGTACCCCACGGCCCGGTCGGCGATGTTCGGGATCGGGCTCTGGAGCGACATCGGGACGCTGATCGCGTAGCCGTTGTTCTCGACGACGAACACGACCGGCAGCCGGTGGACGCCCGCGAAGTTCAGCCCCTCGTGGAAATCGCCCTGGTTGCTGGACCCCTCTCCGAGCTCCGTGAGCGCCACCTGGCCCGTCCCGCGCGACCTGGCCGCGAACGCGATCCCGACCGCGTGCAGGAGCTGCGTGGCGACCGGCGAGCTCGTCGAGAGGATGTTGTGCTCGGCCGAACCGTAGTGGCCAGGCATCTGGCGGCCGCCGGACGAGGGGTCGGCGGCGCGGGCGAACTGCGCCATGAGGATGTCGCGCGGGGTCATGCCGAACGTGAGGACGGCGGCGATCGAGCGGTAGTACGGCACGAGCCAGTCGTGGCCGCGGCGCAGCGAGGAGACGATGCCGACCTGCGCGCCCTCGTGGCCCTGCCCGCTGATGACGAACGCCGCCTTGCCCGAGCGGTTCAGGACCCACATGCGCTCGTCGATCGCCCGGGAGAGCGCGACGAGCCGGTACATGCGCAGGAGGTCGTCATCCGTGAGGCCGTGCGCCGCGGCCAGCTCGCTCGCCCTGATCGACGCTTCGGCCACCGCGGTCCTCCCCTGTCGGAAGCCCTGCTGGCGCTGCTGCGCCCGCGCGGCTCGACGTGCCCGGCGCTGGTGCGCCTAGAAGTTGATCGACCTGCCCGCCACGGCCATCGCGGCCTCGCCGATCGCCTCGGACAGCGTGGGGTGCGGATGCACCGCCGCCCCGAGCTCCCAGGCGGTCGTCTCGAGCAGCATCCCGACGGCCGGCTCGGCGACGAGGTCGGTGACGTGCGGCCCGATCATGTGGACGCCGAGGACGCGGTCGGTCTCCGCGTGCGCCAGCACCTTGACGAACCCGTCGTGGTCGCCGCCGATGATCGCCTTGCCGTTCGCCATCCACGGGAACTTCCCGGCCTTGTACGGCACTCCGTCACGCTTCAGCTCCTGCTCCGAGCGCCCGATCGAGGCGATCTGGGGCCGGCAGTAGGTGGCGCGCGGCATGACGTCGTAGTCGATCGGGTGCGGGTCGAGCCCGCAGATCGTCTCCACGGCCGTGATGCCCTCGTGCGCCGCGACGTGCGCGAGCAGGAGTCCGCCGACGAGATCGCCGATCGCGTAGAGGTGCGGCTCGGCCGTCCGCATGTGCCCGTCGACCTTGACGACGCCCCGCTCGACGACCGCGCGCGTCTTCTCGAGGCCGATGTCCTCGACGTTCGCGGCACGGCCGGTCGCGACGAGCATCTGATCGGCGCGCAGCTCCTTCGGCTCGGCGCCCTCGGGGCCGACGCTCACGCAGACCTGGTCGCCCTCGAGCGTGACCGACGCCGGGTCGAAGCGGGCGTTCGTCATGACGGTGATCCCGCGCCGCTTGAACGCGCGCTCCAGCACCTGGCCGACCTCGGCGTCCTCGAGCGGCACGACCGACGGCAGGTACTCGAGGAGCGTGACCTCGGCGCCCATGTCGCGGTAGAACGAGGCGAACTCGACGCCCACGGCGCCCGCCCCGACCACGATGATGCTGCGCGGGAGCGTGTCGCTGCGGAGGACGTCGTCGCTCGTGACGATGTGGGTGCCGTCCGGCACGAGCCCGGGGAGGCTCTTCACGCGGCTGCCGGTGGCGAGGATCACGTCGGTCGCGTCGAGCACGCGCTCGCCCCCGCCACCCGGCGTCCCGTCCTCGCCGTTCAGCCGCACGCGGATCTTCGTCGCCCGCTCGAGCGTGCCGCGGCCGCCGATCCACTCGACCTGGTTCTTCTTCACGAGGCTCATGAGGCCCTTCGTGAGCCGGTCGACGACCTGGGTGCGGCGCTTCGCGATGGTGGCCATGTCGACGCCGGTCTCGCCGACGGAGAGGCCGAACGTCGCGGCATCACGGATGCGCGCGTACAGGTCGGCCGACTCGAGCATGGCCTTGGTCGGGATGCAGCCCCAGTGGAGGCATGTCCCACCGATCGGGGCCTCGTCGACGAGCGCGACCCGCAGTCCCAGCTGCGCCGCCCGGAAGGCCGCGCTGTAGCCGCCCGTCCCGGCGCCGAGGACGACGAGGTCGAACGAGTTGGACGATCCGACTGCCACGGTCTTCAGCACGCTCCTCTGGGCTGGGAGGACGCCGCGGGTCGCCGCGGCACGCCGGGGACGCACGTCACGCCGGCGATGGTACGGACGGCGGTATGGGACCGCAACGGACGAGGAGTCGGAGAGGCGGACTCGGCGTTGCAGTCGCACGACACGCTGCTCACGCTGCGGACTCGCACCGCGTTCGCGGGGCGACGCGTGCGGGCGCCGGCGTCACGGCCGGCGGATGGACGTCCACAGGGCACGCGCGAGCACGACGAGCGTCACCACGATCAGCGCGACGATCATCGTCGGCGGCCGCCCGATGGCGTCCTGGACCGGCGGGAACACGATCCCGAGCAGCTGGAGCCCGAGCACGACGGCCACGCAGAACGCGGCGAGCAGCACGACGTCGCGGTCGCGGACGCGAAGCCTCGGCTGAGCGGGCGCATCCGGGAACGGCGCCGTGCCAGCTGCGGGGGAGCCGGGGTTCGGATCGGGCGACCGGGCCGCGGCCGATCCCGGCGCCCGCGTCGCGGGCAGTCCGGTCGCCGCGGCGCTCGATCCGTCCGCCATCCGCCCCGCCTGCTCGCTCCCGCTCACGCCGTTCCCCCTGCTCGTCGTTCAGCCGCGGTCGGCGTCGGCCGGGATGCCGATCGGCGCCACGAGCACCCGCCCGGCCAGCGCGCGGCCGTTCCGCGTCTGCAGACCGAGCTTCGGCCGGTGGAAGGTGATCGTGACGTCTGCGCGGACGGCCGGATCGGACGGATCGCCACTCGTCAGGTCCACGGCCGTCGGCGTGTCGACCGACAGCACCGGGACGCCGCTCGCACGTGCGCGCCGGATCAGGTCGACGGCGCTCCGAACCGGCTCACGCAGCTCACCGTGCACGCCCGTGCCGAGCAGCGCGTCGACGATCACCGACGCCTTCTCGATCCCCTGCCCGAGCATCTGGAGGTCTCGCGGCTGCGCGGCGTGGATGCGCTCCACCCCGCCGACTCCCCCGAGCGCCTCCCAGTTCCTGGCCGCGTCCGGTGTTCCGGGTTGCGGCTCGCCGGACACGAGCACGACCGCGACGCGCAGGCCGTGCCGCGCGAGGTGCCGAGCGGCCACGAACCCGTCGCCCCCGTTGTTGCCGGGGCCCGCGAGCACCAGGACGGGTCCGCGTCCCGCGCGGCCCGTCGTGGCGAGCAGCGCACGGACCGCTGCCGCCGTCGCGGTTCCGGCCTGCTCCATGAGCCACCGGCCCGGCGTCCCCATCAGCTGCGCCTTCCGATCGGCGCCCCGCATCTCCTCGGCCGTCATCGCGTGCCGGGACGCGGTCGCCCGCCAGTGCTCGGCCAGCTCGTCGAGGTCGAGGGCCTCGCCGCGCAGGGCCGGGTCGTCCGCCGGGAGCGGAACATCATCCGGGGCGGGGCGTCGCGAGACGGGTGGAGGGGCGGCGGGCGTCATGGCGTGCATAGCGTGCCACAGCCGCGCCGGAAGCGAGCCGGACGGGCCTGCGGCGCGCGGGGCGGAGACGAGTCGGAGGCGACTGCCGGACGCGGAAGCGACCCGGAGGGGAGCGCGGCACGCCGGCCGGCGCGGCCGTGAGTGCCGACGAGCAGCGCGCAATGCGCCGCGGGTGTCAGTCGCGCCGGGCAGCCGCGTGCAGCAATCAGCCCGTGCCCTGCAGTCCGGCCGCGACCCCGTTCACGGTCAGCCGGATGACGGCCAGCACGCGTTCCCGGTCCGGGTCGTCGGGCGACATCGCTCGGAGGCGCCCGAGCAGCCGCAGCTGCACCTCGCTCAGCGGTTCGACGTAGGGATTGCGCAGCTCGATGCTGTGCTGCAGGACGGGCGCACCGTCGAGCAGGCGCGCGCGCCCGGTCACCGCGAGCAGCTCCGAGACGCTCCGCTCATGCTCCGCCCGGATCTCCTCCCAGATCCGATCCGCGCCCGGGACGCCGTCCGCCAGCGCCGCGTACGAGCCCGCGACGCCGAGGTCCGCCTTCGCGAGCACGAGCTCCGCATTGTCGAGCGTCGTCGCGAAGAACGGCCACTCCGCGTACATCCGCCGGAGCTCCGCGAGTGCCGCCTCGCCATGACGTCCGCGATAGGCCGCGAGCGCGGTGCCGAGCCCGTACCACCCGGGGACGAACGCGCGGCTCTGGGACCAGGCGAACACCCACGGGATCGCGCGGAGCGCGGCGAGGGGGACGACGGGCAGCGGGTGCCGAGGATCTCTGCCACCGGCGCCGTCGGCCGCGGGACCACGTTCTGGCAGCCGAGCGCGAGCCGCGGGGCGTGATCCCAGGTTGAGCCCGGAGATCTCGGCGATCGGCGTCGCGGCGGCGAAGTACGCGGCGAAGTTGCCGTCCTCCCACACCAGCGCGCGGTACGCGTCACGTGCGACCGCCGCCAGCTCGTCCATCGCGGGACCCCAGCGTTCGGCGGCGCCGGAGACGCGCCGGTCGTGGCCGGGCGTCGACGCGCCCATCACGGCGTGCGTCGCCTGCTCGAGCTCCCGCAGCGCGATCCACGGGTTCCCGTAGTGGGCCGCGATGACCTCGCCCTGCTCGGTGTGCTTCAGCCGCCCGCGCACCGAACCCGCCGCCATCGCGAAGATCGCGCGGTTCGTCGGGCCGCCGCCCCGCCCGATCGCGCCGCCCCGGCCATGGAACAGCGTGAGCTCGACGCCGGCCTCCTCGGCGACCCGGGCGAGGTCGGCCTGCGCGCGGTGCAGCGCCCACGACGCCGCCAGGAACCCCGACTCCTTGTTCGAGTCCGAGTAGCCCAGCATGACCTCCTGCCGGCGCCCGCGACGCTCGAGGTGCTCCCGATAGGCCGGGTCCGCGAGGAGCGCGCGCAGGAACGGACCGGCCGACTCGAGCGTGTCGAGCGACTCGAGGAGCGGCACGACGTCGAGATGGCCGGCCAGCGCGCCGGAGGAGTCGACCGCGTGCGCGAGTTCGAGCACCGCCAGGATGTCGGACGGCTCGTGCGTGAAGCTGATCACGTACCGGCGGCACGCGTCCTCACCGAACACGGCCTGCAGCTCGGCGATCGCCCGGAAGGTGTCGAGGACCTCGCCGACTGTCACGCCCGGCGATGCCTCGATGCCCGCCACGTCCTCGCGCGGCCGGCCCGCACCGTCGCGAAGTGCGGCGAGCGCTGCCGCGTGCACGGCCGAGTGCTGCCGGACCTCGAGCTCGGCCAGGTGGAACCCGAACGTCTGGACCTGCCACGCGAACTCCTGCACCTCGCCCCATGCCACGCGCGCCGACCCGCCCGACGCGAGCGACGCCTGCACGCGCCGGACGTCGTCGAGCAGCGCGCCCGGCGAGGCATATGCGCGCGTCCGATCGACGTTCGACGGGTGGGATGGGCGACTCGCGCGGATGACCGCCGGCGTCTCGGGAAGCGCGTCGGCGAGAGGCGGAACGTCCGCCGCGTGCCCCTCTCCCGCGAGCAGCCGCCGCGTCTCGCCGAGCCGTTCCGCGATGAACCCGAACGCCTGCCGGTACGGCTCGGACCGGAACCGCCGCTCGAGCTCCGCCGCCGTTCCCGGGTGGGCTTCGGCCTGACCCGCGAGCCACGCCTGCAGCTCGGCCGAGACCGGTGAGCGCGCCGCGGAGATGGCGACCGTCTGGAGCAGCCGTTCTGCGACGTGCTCGTACGCGCGGAGGACGTGCTCCGCCTGGATGCGCAGCGTCTCGCGCGTCACGTCGGCCGTCACGTTCGGGTTGCCGTCCCGGTCACCGCCGATCCAGGTCCCCCACCTGAGGAAGGCCGGCACGCGCGGCGGCCGCGCCCCGGATCGCGCGTCAGACAGCCGCGGGTCGACGTTCGCAGGCGCGCGGGCCGCGTCCCCGCTCGCAGGCGAGCGGGCAGGG
>JAKAAV010000076.1 GCA_021802185.1 Chloroflexota bacterium
GGCCAGCGCCGCCCCCAGCGCCGCCCCCACCGACGCCGATTCGGACGCGTCGATCAGAGCCGCCTTGCAGCGACCGGTTCCGAGGTCGAGCCCGATCAACAGCGGTTGCGCACGTGCCGGCATGCCGGTGATGATGCTCCCCGGTCCACACTCCGGGTGCACGCCGTACGCTTGACGGCGCCCCGAGCAACAGGAGCGACGGTGACGAATTCGGACACCCCCACGATCCAGCGCGTGCCGCGCGCGCGCCTGGCGTGGCTCGCGCTCGCGGTGCTCCTGCTGATCTGGGTCTCGCGTGACGTGCTGCCGCCGTTCGTGATCGGTGGGGTGGTCGCCTACGCCTTCTCGCCGCTCGTGGGTGTCCTCGAGACGCGGACGCGCCTGCCGCGGTTCGTCGCGATCCTCGGGTTGTATGTCGTGGCGCTCGCGGCGATCGCGGTCGGGGTGTGGGCGGCGTCCGGGCAGCTCGTCAACGAGCTCGCCGAGCTTGCGAGCGGCGGCCCGTCGGCGGTCGCCGATCTCCTGTCGGCCGTCCTCGGCAGGAACGCGATCGTGGTCGGGACGCATCAGATCACCGTGACCGAGATCGCGAACCAGCTGAACGTCGCGGTCGCCCACGCCATCGCAAGCCCCACCGACGCACTGCACCTGGCGACGCTCGCGGCGGACACTGCGCTGCAGGCCGTGCTCGTGCTGATCGTGGCCTTCTACCTGATGCTCGACGGCGGCCGCTTCTGGCGATACGCACTCGGGTTCCTGCCGCCGGTCCAGCGCCAACGCGCCTCGGAGATCGCGGACCGGATCCACGTCGTGCTCGCCCGGTGGATGCGCGGGCAGCTCGCGCTGATCGTGCTCGTCGGCCTGGTCCTGTACGTCGTCCTCGGGCCGATCCTGCACCTCCCCTACGCGCTCGTCCTCGGCGCGACGAGCGGGATCCTCGAGATCATCCCGCTCGTCGGCCCCGTGGTCGCGGCCACCGTCGCCGGGACCGTCGCGTTCTCGCGGGGCGGGTTCGAGCTCACGCTCGTCGTGCTCACCGTGTACGTCGTCGTCCGCGAGGTCGAGGACCAGGTCGTGATGCCCGTCGTGATCGGCCGCGCCGTGCACCTCCACCCCGTCGTGACGATCTTCGCGGTCCTCGTCGGGCTCTCCGTGTGGGGGATCCTCGGCGGACTGCTCGCGGTGCCCGTCGCCGCGGCGCTCAACGTCACGCTCGCGGAGCTGTACCCCGCGGACCCAGACCCGGACCCCCGCGATGCCTCGACGACCGCTCCCGCGCCGGCCGATGCTTCGCTTCAGGTGCACGGGGCTCCGCCTCGCTCGACGGACGTGCACGGGGCGCCCGAGGAGTAACGTCCGGCCATGCCACCGAAGCGCGACCCGAACCGCCGGGCGTCCGGCACGCTCCGCGAGCGCCTCGCCCGGTTGCTGCCGGGTGTCCATGTGCCCGTGCCGCGCGGCCGCGTGGCGGTCGTCCGCCTGTTCGGGCCGATCCCGGGCGGCGGCCGGAGCTCGTCGCTGGCCGAGCTTGCGGCGCACCTGCGTGATTCGCGCCGCGTCCCGGCGGTCGTGCTCGACATCGACTCCCCCGGCGGATCGGCGTCCGCGTCCGACGACCTGTTCCTCGCCTTCGAGCGCCTGGCGCGCGCGAAGCCCCTGGTCGCCTCGATTCGCGGGACCGGCGCATCCGGCGCCTACCTCGCGGCGCTCGCGGCGCGGCGCATCGTCGCCAACCCGAACGCGATCGTCGGCTCGATCGGGGTCATCTCGGCCGGCCCGCGCGTGCCCCGTCTGCTCGATCGCGTCGGGGTCGGCGTGAGCGTCCGGAAGGCCGGTCGGCTGAAGGACATGGGCGCGCCGTGGCACGACGACTCCGACGAGGAGCAGGCGAAGGAGCAGGAGCTGGTCGACGCGATCTACGACGCGTTCGTCGCCCGGGTCGCCGCGGCCCGCCGGATGTCGCCCGAGCGGGTCCGCGAGCTGGCGACCGGCGAGGTCTGGCTCGGCACCCGCGCGCTGGAGCTCGGGCTCGTCGACGAGATCGGGGATCTCGAGCGGGCGGTCGAGATCGCGGCCGGGATGGCCCGCGTCCCGTCCCGGTCGACGCGCGTCCGGCTGCGCCAGCCGCTCCTCGGCCGCCTCGTTGACCGGTTCGCGACCCGAGCCGCGCTGGCTGCCGCCGACGAGATCGAGGCGCGGTTCGGCGGTCGGTTCAGAGGGCTGTAGCGGGCGCGACGCGGCCGGCCGGCCGTATCTTTCCGCGACCCTGTCGTCTCCCCTGCGCGCGTAACAGCCCGCTCGCGACCGGCCCTTCCGCCGGTCCTTCGCTACCGCGTCGATACACTACGCGGACGTCCCGGCATCGCCAGCGCACCCGGTGGTGCCGGATCCTCCAATGGCCCGCTCGGGCGTCAGCGCCTCCGAGGTCCCAGACCCGATATGCCGTCCCTCTTCCGACCGGACATGCCGCGCCGAACGCGGCTGCTCGCGTTCGCGATTCCCGCGCTGCTCCTCGGCCTGTTCGTCGCGTACACGCTCGGCTCGGTCTCGGCCGCGCCCGCGCTCCCGCTCGCGTCGGGCTCGCCGTGGACGTTCAACCAGCTGATCCGCGAGATCGATTCCGGGTCCGTGGTCGCGGTCGTGCCAGCGACCGGCACGTTGCCAACCGGGCAGGCCGGCACCGCGCAGACGCAGGGGTCCACGACGACGGGTTCGGGTTCCGGCCAGGCCGCGAGCCAGGCGTCGGGACAGGCAGCGGCCGCCGCCGGGTCAAGCATGGCGGCGCAGTCGAACACGTCAGCCCAATCCGGCACGGCCCGGCAGTCGAGCACGTCCGCGGGCCAGGGCACGACCACCGGCGGGACGCTCACCGGCGGCACGTCCGCGGGCCAGGGCACGACCACCGGCGGGACGCCCACCCTCAACGACAAGACCTCCGCCGCGTACAGTGCCGGCCCGGCCGAGTCCGTCGTCGCCGCCGCGCAGACCACGTCGGGCCAGGTCATCCCGATCGCGTCCGCAACCGGCGCCGCAGGCGTGGTCGACGCGCTCCGAGTCCTTGGCTACGCGAACGTGATCAGCCCGGAGGCCGCTCAGCGGTGGCCGGCGAGCGGCGGGGGATTCGACCCCGGGTCGTCGCTGCCGGCCCTGCTGATCGGGGTCGGGCTGGGGATCATGCTGTTCGCCGCCGCCGCCTCGATCGCCAGGAACCGTCGGCGCCAGACGCCGGATCGTTGGAGCCCTCGCGCATCGGGCGGTGGGAACAGCCCGTGGGCGGGTTCCCAGCAGCCGAAGAACGAGACGGCGACGAACGTCCGCTTCGACGACGTCGCGGGGGTCGAGGAGGCCAAGCTCGAGCTCGCCGAGACCGTCGAGTTCCTCAAGTCGCCGGGCCGCTTCCGGGCCCTGGGCGCGAAGCCGGTGCGCGGCGTGCTGCTCAGCGGCCCGCCCGGTACCGGCAAGACGCTGCTCGCGAAGGCCGTCGCGCACGAGGCGGGCGTCCCGTTCTTCGCGGCGTCCGGGTCGGAGTTCGTCGAGCGGTACGTCGGCGTCGGCGCCGAGCGAGTACGGTCGCTGTTCACGAAGGCGCGCGAGGCCGGCCGCGGCGTCATCTTCATCGACGAGATCGACGCCGTCGCGAAGATCCGGGGCGGCCCCAACAGCCACGACGAGCGCGAGCAGACGCTCAACCAGCTGCTCGTCGAGATGGACGGCTTCGGGTCGGACGACAACGTGGTCGTGATGGCCGCGACCAACCGCGTCGACACGCTCGATCCCGCGCTGCTCCGGCCGGGCCGCTTCACGCGAAAGATCCACGTGCCGCTCCCGGATCGGGACGCGCGCGAGGCGATCCTCGCGGTGCACGCCGCGAACAAGCCGCTCCAGGAGGACGTCGACCTCGCCGCCGTCGCCCGCCGGACCTACGGGTTCTCCGGGGCGATGCTCGCAGATCTCCTCAACGAGGCGGCCATCTTCGCGGCCCGCGGCAACCGGAAGGAGGTCACGGTCGAGGACGTCCACCGCGGGTGGCTGAAGGTCGCCGTCGGGACGGCGCGGCAGCGCTCGATGGACGAGCGCGAGCGGATGATCATCGCGGCGCACGAGACGGGCCACGCGATCTGCGGCGTGCTCGCCGGTGACGGCCGGCGGGTCGAGGAGATCAGCCTGTTCCAGCACGGCGAGGCGCTCGGCGTGACGGTGAGCTCCGGCGACGACGACGCGCTGCCTTCCGAGGCCCGCCTCCGCGCCCGGCTCGTCGCGCTGATGGGCGGACGGGCGGCCGAGGAGCTCGTGTTCGGCGAAGTCACCGGCGGCGCGTCGAACGACTTCGAGCAGGCGACCAAGCTCGCCACGCAGATGGTGACGAAGTGGGGCCTGGGCGCGGACCCGTCGGCCACGGACCCCGGTCCGACGGGCCGCGGCCTGCTGTCGACGTTCGTCGTCACGACCGAGGACACCCCCCAGCCCGCGGAGCTCGTCGCCGCTCAGGCCCGGGCGATCCGCGCGATCCTGGACGAAGCGTATGCGGACTCGCGCGAGTTGCTGCAGGCGGAGCGCGAGCGGCTCGACCGTGTCGCGGCGTACCTGTTCGAGCACGAGCGGATGTCGGGGGACGAACTAGAGGGCGTGCTGGACGGCACCCTCGCGTCGGCGGCCATCGAGCGGTGGCGCGAGCTGACGGCGGCCGCACGGCAACTCGACGCGCTCGAGGAGGGCGACATCTCGGCCGCCTGGCGGCGCGCGCGGCGGTGGGCGCTGCGGCGGCAGGCGCTGCCCCGGGCCGGTGGCGTGGCGGTTGCGGCCGCCCAGTCGACCCCTGCGCCGTCCGGTGCAGACGTCCCCGGACTGGCGCGTTCGGGCGGGCGGCCCGACGGCACAGGCCAGCGGCCCGACGGCACACGCCAGGGACCCGACGCCTCGGTGTCCCCGCGCCGCCAACGTGGGCGACGACCGCGCCTGTTGGCGCCCGTGACGGCCCTGGCCGTCGCGCTGCTTCGGGTGACGCCCCGGCGTCACCGGCCGGTACCGGCCCTGCACGTCACCCCGAGGCTGGATTCGCGGCGGCAGCCGGTTGCGGCCCCGTCGGACAACGGCGACTGAGCTGCCGGGGACGGCCGGCTTCGATCCTCGCGAACCATGAGCCCTTCGCGACGTGACGCCGAGGGCCACCGGCAGGTGGGCCCGACGCGCGAGTCGCTCGTCGAGCGCCTCATCGGGGAGGCGATGGAGGAAGGCGGCTTCGACGAGCTGCCGCACCGCGGGGAACCGCTGCCGCTCGAGGACGAGACGCTCGCCGGCGACATGGCGAGCGCGTTCCACATCCTGCGTAATGCCGGAATGGCGCCGCCGTGGATCGAGGCGGACAAGGAGGCCCGGCGGCTGCTCGCCGAGCGGGACGAGATCGTTGCCCGTGGCCGGGGTGCCACCCCGCTCCGGGCGTCCGTTCTCAGGCGCCGCCTCCGCGACGTCGTCGAACGCGCGAACCAGGCGATCGCGATCCTGAACGCGGAGGCCCCGACGCCGGCGCAGCACCGGCGCCCACTGGCACTCGAGCGCGAGCTCGCCGCGCTCGAGTGGGCGGTCCACGGCCGGGAGACGCGCGGCCGGGAGACGCCTGGCGCGTGACGCCGCCGGGGAGGGCCTCCCGTGGCGTCCCACGAACACCCGCGCCCGCATCTCGGGACGTCCGGCCCCGCCTCGCGCCCCCTCCGGCCCTTCCGCCGCCGGGCGTCGTGCCGCACCCTGCCATCGACGTACCGATCACCATGCGTCCGTGCATCGACGCGCGGCCGCGCCGAGCGGCCCTGACCGGCCGTGGTCGGCCGCCCGCAGTCAGCGAACGAGACGCGGGCCGAGATGTCACCCGAGGAGCAACGATGACCCTGCTCACAGAGAACGCCGGCCGGCAGCAGACGGCGACGGCGGCTGAGACGGCGACGGCGGCGGCCGACCTGCTCGCATACGGCCGCAACCCGCTCGACGCGATCTTCAACCCGAGCACGATCGCCGTCATCGGCGCGACCGAGAAGGCGGGCAGCGTCGGCCGGACGGTGCTCTGGAATCTGATCTCGAGCCCCTTCGGCGGCACCGTCTTTCCCGTCAACCCGAAGCGTCCGAACGTCCTCGGGCTGAAGGCCTACCCGTCGCTCGCCGACGTGCCCGACCCCGTCGAGCTCGCGGTCATCGTCACCCCTCCCCCGACGATCCCCGCTGTGATGGACGAGTGCGTCGCGGCCGGCGTGAAGGGCGCGATCATCATCTCCGCGGGGTTCAAGGAGATCGGCCCGGAGGGCGAGAAGCTCGAGCGCCAGGTCTTGGAGCGCGCGCGGCGCGGCGGCATCCGGATCGTCGGCCCCAACTGCCTCGGCGTCATGAACCCCGTGAACGGCCTCAACGCGACGTTCGCGTCGGCGATGGCCCGGCCCGGTTCCGTCGGGCTGATCAGCCAGAGCGGCGCGCTGCTCACCGCGATCTTTGACTGGAGCCTTCGCGAGAGGGTCGGGTTCAGCTCCGTCGTCTCACTGGGCTCCATGCTCGACATCGGCTGGGGCGACATCATCTACCACCTCGGCGACGACTCGAACACCAACAGCATCGTCATCTACATGGAGACCGTGGGCGACGCCCGCGCGTTCCTGTCGGCCGCCCGCGAGGTCGCGCTCACGAAGCCGATCATCGTGATCAAGCCCGGCCGGACCGCCCAGGCGGCGAAGGCCGCGGCATCGCACACCGGATCCCTGACCGGCAGCGACGAGGTGCTCGACGCGGCGTTCCGGCGCGTCGGGGTGCTCCGCGTGGACACCATCGAGGACCTCTTCTACATGTCGGAGGTGCTCGCAAAGCAGCCGCGACCGCGCGGCAGGCGGCTGACGATCCTGACGAACGCCGGCGGACCCGGCGTGCTCGCGACCGACGCGCTCGTGAGCGGCGGCGGCCAGCTGACCGACCTCGCCCCCGAGGCGGTCGAGGCCTTCAACGGCATCCTGCCTTCGGTCTGGAGCCACAACAACCCGGTCGACATCATCGGCGACGCTCCGCCGGAGCGATATGCCGCGGCCCTCGAGGTCGCCGCGAACGACCCGAACTCCGACGGCCTGCTGGTGGTCCTGACGCCGCAGGCGATGACCGACCCGACCCGGACGGCCGAGCTCCTCGCCCCCTTCGCGACGAAGACGGGCAAGCCGGTGCTGGCGAGCTGGATGGGTGGGGACGACGTGGAGCCGGGCGCACAGATCCTGCGCGACGCCGGCATCCCGACGTTCCCGTATCCCGACACGGCCGCCCAGATGTTCAACTTCATGTGGCGGTTCAGCGACAACCTGCGGTCGCTGTACGAGACGCCGGTGCTGGCCGACGACGAGGCGAGCGCGGTGAACCGCATGGCCGCGAGCCAGGTCATCGAGGCGGCGCGCGCGGAGAAGCGGACGCTGCTCACCGAGTTCGAGTCGAAGCAGGTGCTCTCCGGCTACGGGATCCCGATCACCGAGACGCGGATCGCGCAGACGCAGGACGCGGCCGTCGAGGCCGCCGAGGCGATCGGCTACCCGGTCGTCGTGAAGCTGTACTCGCACACGATCACGCACAAGACCGATGTCGGGGGCGTCCAGCTCAACCTCGTCGACGCCCGGGCCGTCCGCGACGCATACCGCACGATCGAGACGGCGGTGCGCGAGCGCCGCGGCGCCGGGCACTTCGAGGGCGTCACCGTCCAGCCGATGATCAACTACACCGGCTACGAGCTCATCCTGGGGAGCAGCGTCGACCCGCAGTTCGGCCCCGTCCTGCTGTTCGGCATGGGCGGCCAGCTCGTCGAGCTGTTCCGCGACCGCGCGCTCGGGCTGCCGCCGCTGAACACGACGCTCGCCCGCAGGATGATCGAGCGGACGAAGATCGCCGGCGCGTTCGAGGGCATCCGCGGGCGCCAGCCGATCGACCAGGCGGCACTCGAGCAGCTCCTCGTCCGATTCAGCCAGCTCGTTGCCGAGCAGCGCTGGATCAGGGAGATCGACATCAACCCGCTGCTGGCGTCGCCCGAGCGGCTCATCGCGCTCGACGCACGCGTCGTGCTGCACGACCCCGGCCTCGCCGACGACGAGCTGCCCCGGCTCGCGATCCGGCCGTATCCGGGGCAGTACGCCGGGGCGTGGACGTCGAGCGACGGGACCGTGTTCGACGTCCGGCCGATACGGCCGGAGGACGAGCCGCTGATGGTTCGCTTCCACGAGTCGCTGTCGGACCGGACGGTGCGCGAACGATACCTGGCCGATCTCGGGCTCTCGGAACGCACGGCACACGAACGCCTGGTGCGGGTC
>JAKAAV010000077.1 GCA_021802185.1 Chloroflexota bacterium
GGCGCACTTGCCGGGCACCGCCTCCGGCGGGACCGGCAGGCGCTCTCCGAGCGAGACGATCCGGGCGATCCGCTCCGCCGCGCGTTCGACCGGTGCCGCGCCGGCGGCGATCGCCGCCTCGAGCCCCCGGTGGTCCTCGCACGCCGACACGACGATCGCCCCGAGCTCCCCGCACGCATCCGCGCCCTCGATCTCGACGCTCCCCCCGATCACGATGCACGGCCGTCCCGCCTCGCGCGCCCGCCGGGCGACCCCGTGCGCGGTCTTGCCGAACGCCGTCTGCGCGTCCACGCGGCCCTCGCCGGTGATCACGAGCGAGGACGCCGCCAGGCGGTCCGCGAACCGGACGAGCGCCATCACCTCGCCGACGCCGGGACGCACCTCGAACGCGGCGAAGCGGTCCGCGATCGCGAGCAGCCCGGCGACCGTGCCGCCCGCGGCCCCCGAACCCGGCACCTCCGCGACGTCCCGTCCGGTCGTCGCCCGGAGGACGCCGGCGTAGTGCGCGAGCGCGACATCCAGCTCCCCGACCTGCTCGGGGGAGGCGCCCTTCTGCGGCCCGTACACCGCCGCGGCGCCGTGCGGGCCGAGCAGCGGGTTCGTGACGTCGGACGCGACGATCAGCCGGACCTCGGCCAGCACGGGCGACAGGGCGGAGAAGTCGACCCGTGCGAGCCGGGCCAGCGCCGCGCCGCCCGGCGGAAGCTCGTGACCGCCGGCGTCGAGGAAGCGCGCGCCGAGTGCCGCGAGCAGGCCGGCGCCGCCGTCGGTGGTCGCGCTGCCGCCCACGCCCAGGATCACCTCGCGGACGCCGAGGCCGATCGCGGCCGCGATCGTGAGGCCGGTCCCGAACGTGCTCGCGGTTCCGGCATCGCGTTCCGAGGGGGCGACCCGCCAGAGCCCCGACGCGTCGGCCAGCTCGACGACCGCGCGCACGCCGGAGCGGAGGAACCGGCCCGCGATCTGCCGCCCGAGCGGGTCGCGGGACGCCGAGGGGAGCGGCTGCCAGGACGCGTCGGCCGCCAGCAGCGCATCGAGCAGGCCGGCCCCGCCGTCGGCCATCGGGCACCGGTCGATCGCGTCGCCCGGCCGCGCGCGTGCCCAGCCACGCGCGATCGCGCCGGCCACCGCGACGCTCGTCAGCGAGCCCTTGAACGAGTCGGGCGCGACGAGGACCCGGAGGCTCACGGGTGGTGCAGCGGCGCCGCGGCGGAGGACGGGCACTTGCGGGGCGCGGACGCGGGTCGCGGCGCCACCCGATCGCCGGCGCTCACTGGCCGGCCTTGCGGCGCTCGAGGTACTCCGGGATGCGGATCATCGGCGGCCGTTCCTGGTCGGCCAGCTCGATGAGCTCGAGCGAGAGGTGCTCGCGCCCCGAGCGCGGCAGCTTCATCGTGGAGCCGAGCTCGGCGAACAGGTGCGCGCGCCGCCGTTCCTCGAGCCGCTTCATCACCGCCTGGAGGATCACGAAGCTCATCCGTGAGAGCCCCTCGAGCTCCTGGTTGCGGTGCACCCGGCGCTCGAGGTCGACCTGTCCGAGCCCCTCGAGCCCGACCCGCTCGATCGCGTCGATGAGGTGCCCGATCTCCACCGCGTACCCCGTGAAGAACGGGATCTGCTCGAGCAGCGAGCGGCGTCCCGCGTACTCGCCGGAGAGCGGCTGGATCATGCCGGACAGCTCGGGGAAGAACAGGTTGATCAGCGGTCGCGCGACGAGCTCGGTGACGCGTCCGCCGCCGCCCTCGCGCAGCACGCCGTCTTCGACGATCGGCCGCTGGTAGTAGCCCTTCACGTACTGGATGCGCGCTTCGGTCAGCAGCGGGCCGAGCGTGCCGTACGCCATGCGCGGCTCCCAGTCCTGGACGTCGGTGTCGCACCACACGACGATGTCGCCAGAGGTCTCGAAGAGGCTCTTCCAGAGCGCCTCGCCCTTGCCCCGGAACGAGCCGTAGCGCGGCAGCACGTCGGGGTGCTGCACCACGCGTGCGCCCTCGCGCTCGGCGATCGACCTCGTCTCGTCGGTCGAGGCCGAATCGATCACGAGCAGCTCGTCGACGAGCGGGACGCGCTCCATCAGCTCGGCCCGCGCCGTCCGGATGATCGGCCCGACCGTCGCGGCCTCGTTCAGCGTCGGCAGCACGAGGCTGATCGTGACGCCCTGGCGCTCCTTCAGCGTGCAGAGCCGCCGCAGGTCGCCGAACTCGCCGTGGTGGTAGTTCGACTCGGCGAACCAGCGGTCGACCCGGGCCGCCACGCTCCGGCGCTCCTCCGCCGCCCGGTCGACCGACTCGAGCGTCTCTGCCTGGCGCGCCGCCTCCTCGAACGCGGCCCGGGTAGGCGCCTCACGGGTCTTGACGACCACGACCGTCGTGCGCGCCTTCTGCGCGATGTGCTCGGGGAGCGCGCCGAAGAGCCCGCCGGGTGCCGACACGCCGGACGGCACGGGCTGTGACATCTCGCTGGCGCTCAGGATCGACGCGCCCATGACCAGCAGGTCGGCGGTCTCCGCCTCGCGGAGGATTGCGTTCCGGACGTTGATCGCCTCGCGCACCAGCGGCTCCGAGCGCCCCCGCGCGTGGCGGTGGATGAACGCGCGCAGCGCCCGCTCGGCCTGCGCGTGGACCTCGGCGCCCACGTTCGGCGGCAGCACGTGCATGACGCCCACTTCGGCGTCCATGCGGCGTCCGAGCGCGTCGGCGAAGCGCAGCGCGAGCTCGGCGTGGGGCCCGCCTCGGACCGGCACAAGGATGCGGCGCACGTCGTCCATGCCGCGCTGCTTGACGACGGCAATGTCGCACGGGGCATCGCGGACGACCGCGTCGATCGTCGGCGAGAACACCGCCTCGGCGCGCCGCCGGCCGCCCGGCATGCCGCTCCAGCCGAACACGATGAGGTCGACGTCCTCCTCGGCTGCCGTCTCGAGGATTCCTTCGGCTGCGCGCCGCCCGATCCGGACGAGCGTGCGGAGCTCGACGCCCTCGGGGACGAAATCGAGGACCTGCTGCAGCAGCCGGCGTGCGTGGCGGGCCCGCGTCGCGCCCTCGGACAGCGGCTCGCCCTCGGGAATCTCGACGATCCCGAGCGCGACCAGGACGCCGCTGCGGTCCATGACGGACGCGCCGATGCGGACGAGGTCGGTGGCGGTCCGGGGGTTCGCGAGGGGGATGAGGATGCGCTCGGGCAGCCGCGTGCTCATGCCGCGTCGGAGGAGCCGGCGTCGGAGGAGCCGGCGTCGGAGGAGCCGGCGTCCGGCGACTCCCGCCAGCGCGACACGAGGTACGGCTTGGCGAGCTCGAACGCGCGCGCCTGCCGCTCGACCACGCCCTCCGCCTGCTCGTCGGACAGGTCCCGCACCTCGAGCAGGAGGCTCGCGACGCGGCCGAAGTAGAGCGGCACCAGCGCCGCGACGAGGCGGTCGATGGGCAGCACGCGGCGATGGGCAGCGACACAGACGTCGTACACGACGCGCGCCCAGGCCTCGTCGGGGAACGAGAACATGCCGGGCTCGAGCGGACGCGGCGCGTCCGCGCGGGCCGCCTGGTTCGCCGCTTTTCCCGCGTCCGACGCGAGCTCGCGGACGAGCTCCGCGGTTTCGGCCGCGAGCATCCCTGCCCACTGCTCGCCCTGCGAGAGGCGCCCGCGCTCGAACTCCTCGAGCAGGCGCAGCATGTCGACGTCGAGCGGCGGCGGCTGCTGGATGCGCTCGAACCCATACGCCGGGACGTCGTGCGAGCCACGGACCTGGAGCCAGCGATCCGCGTGGCGTTCGGTGAGCTCGAGGATCGTGCCGAGCACCTGGCCGAACATCGGCCCGAGATCCGCGCCCGGGTCCTTCGGGTCGTGCACCTTCGCCCCGAGGCGCGCCTGGCACACCGCGAACCCGCCGGCGATCGCGCTCGTCGTCATCCAGATGTCGATCCCGAACCGGCTCACCGCGTCGGTCCAGTCGTCCTGGCCGAGGTAGTGGTCGACGAGGTCGCCGCTGACGCCGAAGTCGCCGCCGATCGGCTGGCGGATCCGGAGCCCGTACAGCGCGCGGGTGAGCGGGTACGTCACGGTGTTCGTGATCGTGCCGTCGTTCTTGTGGCGCGCGTAGAGCGGCGACACGAAGTCGAACCCGCCCTTGAGGATCGGCCCGGCGAGCAGCTCGACCCACTCGGGCAGGATCGAGCGCAGGTCGGAGTCGACGACGACGAGCGCCTGGACCTCGAGCGCGCGCGCGATCCGGAAGAGCGTCCGGAGGGCGGCCCCCTTGCCGCCGACCCCGTCGACCTCTGGATACGTCAGGCTGATCCGCTCGAGCCGGTTGCGCGGCCGGACGAGCAGGATCCGCTCGACGTAGTCGGGCGGCTCCGTCTCGACGACGACCCGCTGGGTCCCGTCCGGCGACCCGGCGTCGGCGTTCACGAGGACCGGGCGCAGGTCGGGGAAGTACTGGACGAGGCCCGCCTGAGCGGCCCGCGTGACGTGGCCGATCGTTGCCGCGTTCCGGAAACTCGGGATGCCGACCATGATGTCGGCGTGTCCGACGCGCTCGACGGCCTCGTGGAGGGCGGGCGGCAGCGGCGTGGGCATCAGCCGTTCACTCCCGATCCCGGTACGGCGCCGCGACCCGCCGCGGCGCCTCCTCCAGCGTCAGCGCTCCGGCCGGGCCTGTGTCGATCGGCGCGTCCTCCGTGAGCGCGCGCTCGAACAGGTGGAGCGTCTCCGAGGCGGGCGGGAACCCGGCGCGCGTGAAGTCGTCGGCGAACCCGGCGAGTGCGGGTGCGGCGTCCGGAAGCCGGAGCCGGATCGGGCGGACGAGCGCGTCGCGGGTCGCGATCGCGAGGCGCAGCAGCGCGTCCCCGTCGCCCGCCGCGACCGCGGCCCAGGGCCGATCCGCGGCGAAGCGCGGGGTGGACAGCGGCATGACGACGAGCGCCCAGCGGTCGTGAGTCGGGCGGTCGTCGAGCTTCCGGCGCGCGCCGGTCTCGTTCCTCCCGTCGGTCGCTGACCGCGTCACCAGCACCTCGCCGGCCCGCACGTGCGCGACGAACCGCTCGCGGGTCAGCTCCTGGAAGGCCCAGCTCCGGGCCTCGCAGAGCCCGTCGCCCGCCCGGAAGGTCGGGTCGCCCGTCAGCCGCGCGTACCACCCGTCGATCTCGTCGAGCGAGGACCGTGGGTCGAGCGAGAGCCCCACGCGCCGGAGCCGGCGGCGGGATTCGGCCGGTGACGCCGCGGGCGACTGGGCTGGCCGGCCGGCCGTCGCACGCGATCCCTCGTCGTCACGCGAGCCGTCGCCGGGCGGTGGAGTCGCCTCGTCCTCGGCCCGCTCGGTCGGGCCGAGCTCGATCCCCGTCGCGCGCGCCGCGACGTCCTCCGGAACCTCGCCTTCCGGCTCGTCGGCGAGGTCGGCGAACTGGTCCAGGTCCGCCGCCGCGTCGTGCGGCGCGTCCCCATCGGCCTCCACGTCGCCGCGCTCGGCGGCGTGCGCCTCCGCGTCCTCCTCGTCGACGTCCTCGTCGCGCGGCGGCTGCCAGCTGCGCCACGGCCGCAGCATCCGGAACCCCGAGCGCGCCGCGATCCGGTGCGAGCCCTCGTTCGCCTCACCGGTCGCGTACCGGACGATCGTCGCTCCCTGAGCCCGCGCCCACTCCAGGCCCGCGGCGTTGATCAGCCGCGCGACGCCGCGGGTCCGCGCCCCCGGGTCCACGCGCAGGCCCTCGAGCCATGCCTCGTGGGCGGAGAGCATCGCGACGCGGGCGATCCCGATCGGCCGGTCGAGCGAGAGCGGGCGCCCGAACAGGTCGAGCTCGTGGGTGACCGCCGGCAGCGCGACGAGCAGGACGCCGTCCGGGGCCTCCAGCCATTCGCCCCACACGCTCGGCACGTAATCCCAGCCGTCCCACGTCGCCCGCGTGAAGTCCAGCACGGCGCGCGTATCGCCGGGCGTTGCGCGGCGCACGCGGCCCGCCTGCTGCCCGACCGGACGCGCGATTCCGTCGGTCACCGTCTGTCCGGGTTCGCGCGCGAGATCGTCCACTCGTCGGTCTCGCTGCCCGGGCGGTACCGGCTGTTCGCCGCCTTCAGCACCGCGCCGTCGAACCCGGCCGCGCGCCAGCTCCGAAGCCACGCGTCGACGGGTGGCCTCGTGTACGGGGAGACGCGGACGAGCTCGCCGACTTCGAGGAGCGAGTCGAGGAGCCGCTTGCGCTCGAGCAGCGGGACGTCGAGGAGGCTCTGGCCGTCCACGCGGAGCACGTCGACTGCGACGAACGCGACCGGTCTCGGCGCGTCGTCGTCGAGCGGTGGCGCGATGTCGGCTTCCATCCGGTGGCCCATGATGATGTTCCCGCTGCGGCGTGCGACCGGCAGCATCGACACCTGCGTCCCGGGCCGCGTCGCCTGGTCGGTCAGGTAGCCGTCGAGCACCGCGTCGTCCGCGTCGAGTGCCTCCCGGATCGCCGCGACGACCTCGGGCTCCTCGCCGGTCACGTCCTCGCCGGCCTCGTCGAGCACCGTGCACCGTCTGGCCCCGTCGTCCGTGCCGCGCTCGACGTGCACGATGACGCGGAGCCCGCCCCAGTGCGGCTCCATGATGGGATCGACGACCGGATGCGGGCGCCGGCTGGGTCGCGCGGTCTGCGGCCGCCAGGCGAGCGGGTCGGACGGGATTCTGTCGACGTCGGCCACCTTCGAATGCTACCCCTCGGCGGCCCCGATGCGCCCGCGAGACGCCGGTTGCGGCCTGTATGATCGCGGCGATGGCGACCGACGCGCCCGCCCAGCGTCCCCCCGAGGCCTCCGGCGCGACGCTGCCGGCAGGGTCGCGGCCCTCGGCCGACGTCGGCCTGTCGCCGCTCTCGCCCGACGCCGGCCTGTCGCCCCTCTCGCCCGAGGACGAGGCGCACAACCGCTCGCGTCGCGGCGTCTCGTCGTGGGCGCTCTACGACCTCGCGAACACGATCTTCAGCTTCAACATCGTCAGCTACCTCGCCCCGCTGTGGGTGCTCGCGATCTACGAACGGCTGGGGCGCGGACAGGGGGAGGGGAACCTGGTCTGGGGGCTCGCGATCGCGCTCTCGATGCTGCTGAACGCGATCGTGTCCCCGGTCATGGGCGCCGTCTCGGACCGCGCCGGCGTCCGCAAGCCGTTCCTGCTGTTCTTCACCGCGCTGTGCATCGTGCCGACGGCACTGGGCGGGATCCTCGGCGACGCGACCGGCTTCGGGTTCCTGGGCCTCTACTTCTGGTGGGGGCTCGCGATCCTGGCGGTCGCGAACTTCGGGTACCAGGCGGCGCTCATCTACTACGACGCGATGCTTCCGGAGGTGAGCGCCCCGGAGACGCGCGGCCGCGTGAGCGGCATCGGGGTCGGGCTGGGGTACGTGGGGACGATCGTCGGCGCGCTCGTCGTCCGCGTCTTCGGCTTCCACGACGGCAAGCCGACCGAGTTCGGCTTCGTCCTCACCGCGGTCCTGTTCGCGGTGCTGGCGCTCCCAGTCTTCGTGGTCATCCGCGAGCGCCGGGGCCGCACGGCACACGCGCTGACGAAGATCGACCTGCGCGGCTCGTGGTCCCAGATCGCGCGGACCGCCCGCCACGCGTCCGAGTTCCCCGGCCTGCTGCGGTTCCTCGTCGCGCGGCTGCTGTACACCGACCCGATCAACACGGTCATCCAGTTCATGGCGGTGTTCGCGACGGCCGCCGTCGGGTACTCCGAGGCCGACGCGCAGACGGTGCTGATCCTCGTCACGGTCGTGGCGATCGTCATGAGCTTCGTGTGGGGGTTCGTCGTCGACAGGATCGGGCCGAAGCGGACGCTGAGCACGGTGCTCGGGCTGTGGGTGCTCTCGCTCGTGCTCGCGGCCGCGACGCTGGACAGGACGCTGTTCCTGCTCGTGGGCGCGCTCGCCGGCGCGGCGCTGGGTGGGACCTGGGTGAGCGACCGGGTCTTCATGCTGCGGCTCTCGCCGCCCGAGCTGGTGGGCGAGTTCTTCGGGCTCTACGGGCTGTCGGGCAAGTTCAGCGCCGTGACGGGCCCCGTGATCTGGGGCCTCACGCTGTTCTGGCTCGAGCCCTCGATGGGCCGCGACGCGTACCGGATCGCGGTGCTCGCCCAGCTCGCGCTGATGGTCGCCGGGTTCCTGGTCCTGCAGGGCGTGACCGAGCCGCCGTCACGTGCCGCGATCCGGGAGACCGCGAAGGCGTAGGCCGGCGGCCGGCGGTGTTGCGGGGCGCGCACTGGCCCGGGCGTCCGGACGCTGCGCGCCCGGCCGTCAGCCGGCCCGCGTGCGCGCCGCTCGAATCGCGGGTGTGCGTGCGTCGGCACC
>JAKAAV010000078.1 GCA_021802185.1 Chloroflexota bacterium
AGGACGTTTGGCTCGCGCTTGAGGAGCGGGCGCCACGATGACGCCGGCGGCTGCGACGGGTCGCGCGGGGCCGACCGGCCGATGGGAACGAACGAGGAGGGGCGCACGGTGACGACCGTCATCGGGCTGACGGGGCCGATCGGTTGCGGGAAGACGACCGTGGCCGGGTGGCTGGCAGCCCGCGGCGCCGTCGTCGTCGATGCCGACGCGCTCGCGCGGCGGGCGACCGACCGGGGACAGCCCGCGCTGCCCGCGATCAGGGCCCGGTTCGGCGACGCGGTGTTCGATGCCGACGGCAACCTCGACCGGGCCGGTCTCGCCCGCATCGTGTTCACCGACCAGCGGGCGCTCGCGGACCTCGAGGCGATCGTCCACCCCGCCGTGCACCGGATGATCCTGTCCGAGGTCGAAGCGGGGCAGCGCGCCGGGGTGGCGTTCGTCGTGCTCGAGGCGATCAAGCTCGTCGAGGCCGGGCTCGGCGCGCTCTGCGACGAGGTCTGGATCGTGGAGTGCGGCCCGGAGGCGCAGCGCGCGCGGCTGGCGGGGCGGGGCGTGAGGCGCGACGACGCGGACCGGCGGATCCACGCCCAGGGGCAGCATCTCGCCGATCGTCTGGCGGCGCGGCTCGCGCGGGAGCAGCCGCTGCTCCCGGTTCGGCGGCTCCGGACCGATGTGCCGGAGGAGGACGTGCGCCGGCAGGTCGAGTCGCTCGCCCCGGCGTGACCGCGCCGGATCGAACGCCCGTTCGGATTCGGCCCGCGCGGTAGTATCCTTCGCCCATGCCGCCCTTCAGGCTCGTCGCGCCCTTCCAGCCCACGGGCGACCAGCCGCAGGCGATCGACCGCCTGGCGGACGGGCTCGCGCGCGGCATGAAGCACCAGACGTTGCTCGGGGTGACAGGCTCGGGCAAGACGTGGACGATCGCGAACGTCATCGAGCGTCATCAGCGGCCGACGCTGGTGCTGGCGCACAACAAGACGCTGGCCGCACAGCTGTACAGCGAGTTCCGCGAGTTCTTCCCCGAGAACGCCGTCGAGTACTTCGTCTCGTACTTCGACTACTACCAGCCCGAGGCGTACCTCCCGCGCAGCGACACCTACATCGAGAAGGATTCGAGCCGCAACGACGAGATCGACAAGCTCCGCCACGCGGCCACGAAGGCGCTCTTCGAGCGGCGGGACGTCATCATCGTCGCGTCGGTCAGCTGCATCTACGGCCTCGGCGCCCCCGTCGACTACGGCGCGACGGTCGTCCGCCTCCGCGTCGGCGGGCAGTACCGGCGCGACGGCGTGCTGCGCCAGCTGGTCGACCTCCAGTACCAGCGCAACGACGCGGCCCTCACGCGTGCCCGCTTCCGGGTCCGTGGCGACACGCTCGAGCTGCAGCCCGCCTACGACGACTTCGTCGTGCGCGTCCAGTTCTTCGGCGACGAGGTCGAGCGGATCGTGGAGATCGACCCGCTGACCGGCGAGATGCTCGCGGAGCGGAAGGAGATCTCGATCTACCCGGCCTCGCATTACGTCACGCCGGTGGAGAAGCTCCGCGAGGCGGTCGTCGACATCGAGGCCGAGATGGAGGAGCGCTGCGGCCAGCTGGAGGCCGAGGGCCGCGCGCTGGAGGCAGCCCGGCTGCGGCAGCGCACGACGTTCGACCTGGAGATGATGCGCGAGCTCGGCTTCTGCTCCGGGATCGAGAACTACTCGCGCCACCTGGCGCGGCGGCCGGCGGGCTCGCGGCCCTGGACGCTGCTCGACTACTTCCCGCCCGACTGGCTCCTCGTCGTCGACGAGAGCCACATGACGATCCCGCAGGTCGTCGGGATGTACAAGAACGACCGGACCCGCAAGGAGATCCTGGTCGACTTCGGGTTCCGGCTCCCGTCCGCACTCGACAACCGGCCGCTCACGTTCGAGGAGTTCGACGAGCACCTGAACCAGGTGATCTACATGAGCGCGACGCCGGCCGCGTACGAGCTGCAGCGCAGCGAGCAGGTTGCCGAGCAGCTGATCCGGCCGACCGGGATCGTCGATCCGCCGGTCCACGTCCGGAAGACGCGCGGGCAGATCGACGACCTGCTCGACCGCATCCACGAGCGGGTCGCGCGAGGCGAGCGCGTGCTGGTCACGACGCTGACGAAGAAGATGGCCGAGGACCTGGCCGAGTACCTGCGGGACCTGGGCGTCAAGGTCTCGTACCTGCACAGCGAGGTGGACACGCTCGAGCGGGTGCAGATCCTGCGCGACCTGCGGCTCGGGGTGTACGACGTGCTGGTCGGGATCAACCTCCTGCGCGAGGGGATCGACCTGCCCGAGGTGACGCTCGTGGCGATCCTCGACGCCGACAAGGAGGGGTTCCTGCGCAGCGCGTGGTCGCTGATCCAGGTCGCCGGCCGCGCGGCGCGGAACATCGGCGGCGAGGTCGTCATGTACGCGGACCGGATGACGGACTCCATGAAGCTCGCCATCTCCGAGACCGAGCGCCGGCGCGCGGCACAGCTGGCCTACAACGCGGAGCACGGGATCGAGCCGACGACGATCGTGAAGGAGGTTCGGGACCTCAACGACCGGCTACGGGCCGTCGCGGAGGCGCCGGGCGCGTACGTCGAGGCGGACGGGCGGCGACAGCTCTCCGACATGAGCCGCGAGCAGGTCACGCAGCTCGTGTCGCGGATCGAGGCCGAGATGCGTGCGGCGGCCCGCGAGCTCGAGTTCGAGAAGGCCGCGGCCCTTCGCGACGAGGTCCAGCAGATCCGGCTTCGCGTGCTCGAGGAGGACGCGTCGCTCGAGGTCGAGCGGGCGGCGGAGCGGGCGGCGGCGGCCCGGCCGGGAGCCGACTCACGCGGGCGGCGTGGCACCGGGGCGGTCGGCGCGAAGGCCGGCGGACCCGGTGCCGGCCCGCGCCGTGGCCGTGCGGGTGCGGCGGCCGGAGCGAGGGTGCCGGGTCGCGAGGGGCCGGGCGGGACGGACCTCGATGCGGCAGGCATTCGCGTCTCCGCCGTGGAGGTGCTTCCCGCACGCGACGAGCCGGCGGCCGCGCTCGAGGAGCCGGGGGACGACGGTCACGAGCCCGGCACGACCGACGAGGGCACTGCCTCCGACTGGCTGCCCGGGATTCGCGACGAGCACGACGACGAGGGCGGCTGGCAGGCGAAGTGGCTCGAGCGGCAGGCGTGGGACCACCGCGTCACGCCCAACGTCATCCGCCGGACGGGTCAGCGGCCCAGGCGCCGGAGATAGGCGAACTGGGGTACATGCTCGGCATGCATGGGCTGCCGGCGCCGCGGATCTGACAGCGCGAGCGGCCGGTCGCGTCCCGGGCGCGCATGCCGGCGGCGCGGGCGGGAGGGTCAGCCGGCGACTCCGCGGTGAGCGGCGAACAGGTCGACGGTCTGGCGCAGGAATGCGGGGATGTCGTCGACGACCCGCCCCCACGCGATCTCGCGGTCGCAGAAGGCCGCGTCGTCGACCCAGATCGCGCCCGCGTTCACGAGGTCGTCCCTGATCCCCCGGGAGCCAGTCGCGCGAACGCCGCGGACGATGCCGGCCGAGATCGCGATGAGGCCGCCGTGGCAGATGATCGCGAGCGGCTTGCCGGCCGCGTGGACTGCGGCGACCAGCCCCGTGACCTCCGGATAGCGGCGAAGCTTGTCCGGCGCCCATCCCCCCGGGACGACCAGGGCGTCGAACGACGCCTCGGTCACGTCCGCCGCGAGCGTCTCGACGTACACCTCGAGCCCGTTCTTCCCGCGGACCGCGCCGCGCGCCATCCCGACGCTCGTCACGCGTGCCCCTTCCTCGCGGAGCCGCATGACCGTGCACCAGTACTCCAGGTCCTCGACGCCCTCGGCGGCGAGCACCCCGACCCGCATCCCGTCCAGCCGCATGGCGCTCCCTCTTCGCTGCCTGTCCGAACCCCCGCATTCTAGTCGGCGGGTCGGCTCCCCCCGGCGGCCCGCAGTCGCGAGCGGCCGGCCCTGCACGCCCGGTTCGCCGGCCTTGCCGCCCGGTGCGCCGGCCTTGCCGCCCGCCGCCCGGCCTCCCGGCAGGAGCCTCGAGCGGATCGCGGATACGCTCCTCCCGTGCTGCCGGCGCTGCTCGGAACCGTGCTGTTCCTGCTCGTCGTCGCCGCCACGATCACGCGTCCGCGCGGAGTCCCGGAGTGGGTCTCCGCGCTGGCGGGCGCCGCGATCGTCGTTGCGGCGGGCTTCGTGCCGCCCCTCGACGCCGTGCGCGCCGTCGCCGCCGACTGGAACGTGCTGCTGTTCTTCGTCGGCATGACCGGCCTTGCCGCCGTCGCCGAGCGCAGCGGGTTCTTTGAGCGTGCCGCGGAACTCGCCGCGCAGCTGTCCGCGGGCAGCGGCCGCCGCCTGCTCCTCGCGATCATCGCGCTCGGCATCGCCATCAGCGCGTTCCTCTCGAACGACGCCACCGCGCTGATCCTGACGCCCGTCGTGTACGGGCTGGTCGTCTCGCTCGGGATCGACGCGCTGCCGTACGTGCTCGCCTGCACGTTCATCGCGGACGCGGCGTCGATGATCCTGCCCGTGAGCAACCCGGTGAACCTGCTGGTGCTCGACGGGCTCGGCCTCTCGCTGCCGCGCTATCTCGTGGCGGTCGAACCCGCGGCCCTCGCCGCCGCGGGCCTGACCGGGCTCGCGTTGCTGTGGCTGTTCCGGCGCGACGTCCCGCGCCGCCTCCCGTCGCGGTCGCCGCAGCCGGCGGCCGGCCGGATTCCGCGGGTCTGGGGCGGGCTCGGGATCATCGCACTGGCGTTCGTCGCCGGGGGCCTCGTCGGGGCACCCCTCGGGATCGTCGCCTGCGCCGGCTTCGCGCTGCTGCTCGTACTCGAGGCGTCGGCAGCGGGCCGGCTGCCCGAACGGCCGCTCGAGGGCGTCAGCTGGCAGATCCTCGGGTACGTCGCCGGGATGGTCGTGCTCGTCGCGGCGCTCGAACGGCTGGGGGTCGTGGCGCGCGTCGTCGGGTCCGTCCTGGCGTGGGCCGGCTCCTCGCCGCCCGTCGCCGCCGCGGCGTCGAGCCTCCTGGCTGCGCTCGGCTCCAACCTCGTCAACAATGTGCCGATGACGCTGGTCATGATCAGTGGGATCGAGGGCGCACACCTGACCGCGTCCGTGCGCGAGGCCGCCGGCTTCGGAACGATCGTCGGAGCCGATCTCGGGCCGAACCTGACGACGGTCGGCTCGCTCGCCACGGTCCTGTGGCTGCTGATCCTTCGCGAGCGCGGCCTGCAGGTCCGGGCGTCCGACTACCTGCGCGTCGGCCTGCTCGCGACGCCGCCCATCCTCGCGGTGGCGACGCTGGCCGTGGTCCTGGCCGTCCGATGACGACGCGCGTGCTCGTCTGCGTGGCGGGCGCCGAGACGCCGGGCTTCTGGACACACGTCCGCGATCTGCTGCCGCCCGACGCGGTCGTCGATCTTTTCCACGTCATCGACGACGCGGCCGCACGGGAGCTCGAGATGCGCGTCTTCCGGCGACCGGGGCACCCGCCGCCCCGCACGCTCGACGAGCGGGCCCACGCCGCCGAGCAGCGCGGATCCGACGCGATCCTCGACGACGCGGCGCGCGCGCTGGGCCGGCCGGCCGACGTGGCCGTGGGCCGGGGACGCCCGGAGCAGGAGATCGTGAGCCGGGCGATCAAGGGTGGAGTGGCCCTGGTGATCGTCGCCTGCCGTCCAGGAGAGGATGCGACTGATCCCGGGCCGCACAGCCTGGGGCACGTGGCGCGCTTCGTCGTCGATCATGCGCCCTGCCCGGTGCTCGTCGTGCGCCTGCCGCCGACACGCCCGTTCGTGCCCCAGCCCCCTCCACCGGACGCCCCGAGGCCGCCCCGGCCCTGACCCGCGGTCCACAGAGCCGCGGTCTGCGTTTGACAGCGGCGTCGTTTGCCGCTACGGTCCGCGCCACGATGTACCTCGTTGCACTGAAGGCGAAGCGCTGGCGGCCCTGCCGGGAGGCACGGGCCTAGAGGCTTCGCGTCGGACGACGAACGGGGCCTCCAGGCGCGGAGGTCCCGAAGGGCCGCGGAACCCACGGTGGTGTCCGCGGCTTTTTCGTGTCCGTCGGTCGATCCGACGAGGGACCCCCCGCCCCGGCCCTCCAGCGGAGGAACGACGGGATGAGAGCGATCGTGGTCGGCGATGGGCCGATGGGCCGTGCGGTGGCGTTGGCCCTCCGGGACCGGGGAGACGAGGTCGAGGTCCTGGGGCGGCCGGACAAGGCGCACCCGCCCGGTCGCTTCTCCGATGTCGACGTCGTCCTGGAGTTCTCGCGCGGGGGCGCGGTGCTGCCGAACCTGGCCGCGGCCCTCGCCGGCGGGTGCCGCGCGTTCGTCATCGGCACGACGGCGTGGACCGTGCAGCCGGCGGAGATCGCCGCGCTGCTGACCCAGCACTCGGCGGCCGCGGTCGTGGGGGCGAACTTCAGTCCCGGCGTGAACCTGCTCGGGCGGCTCGTGCAGGCCGCGGCAGCGATGTTCGGCACGCTGCCCGCGTACGACGCCTACGTCCTCGAGTGGCACCGGCGCGGCAAGACGGACCGGCCCTCGGGCACGGCCCTCGACCTCGCGCGTCGGGTCCTGGACGTGCATCCGGTCAAGCGCCGCGTCGCCGGCCGGGAGCACACCGGGCCGCCGGATCCGGACGAGCTCGAAGTGGTCGGCGTGCGCGCGGGGTCCTCCCCGGGGATGCATCTCGTCGCGTTCGACGCGCCCGGCGAGACCGTCGAGCTGCGGCTGACCGCGCGCGACCGCTCCGCGTACGCGCTCGGTGCGATCGCTGCGGCCGATTGGCTGCTCCGCACGCGGCGTCCGCCCGGACTGCACGCCTTCGATGTCGTCGTCGACGAGCTGCTGGCCGCGGCGTCCGGGGGACCGCCCGACGTGCAGCCGCCAGCACCCGCCGTATTCCATCCCGCCACGACCACAACGGCGACCGGGCCAGAGGCCCTTGGAGGACTCCGATGAACGATCACTTCCCGAGCGAGACCCGTCGCGCACGTGCGGCGGAGAGCGTCCCCGCCCTGCGCGGCGCGTTCACCGCGCTCGTCACTCCGTTCGACGACGACGGTGCCGTCGACGATGCCGCCCTGGCACGGCTGCTCGAACGGCAGCTCGCCGACGGCATCGACGGGCTCGTGCCCTGCGGGACCACCGGGGAATCGCCGACGATGACCCCGGCCGAGCGCGAGCACGTCATCGCCGCCGCCGTCGAGGCGGCGCACCGGTGGACGTCGCACGGCGGGACGGCGGCGTCCGGGCGTCGGCCGCTCGTCGTGGCCGGCACGGGTACGAACGACACCGCGGCCACGATCCGCGCCACGCGCCGCGCGGCCGAGCTCGGTGCCGACGCCGCACTCGTCGTGACGCCGTACTACAACCGCCCCGATCAGCGGATGCTGGCCGCGCACTTCAGCGCGGTCGCCGACGAGGGCGGCCTCCCGATCGTCGTGTACAACGTGCCCTCGCGCACGGGCGCGAACGTGGAGGCCGACACGACGCTGCGGCTGGCGGAGCACCCGCGCGTCGTGGCCGTCAAGGAGGCGTCGGGGAACCTCGAGCAGATCGCGACGATCATCCGCGACCGGCCGAGCGGCTTCTCGGTGATGGCAGGCGACGACGCGTGGACGCTCGCCGTGCTTGCGATGGGCGGCGACGGCGTGGTCAGCGTCGCTTCGAACGAGATCCCGGGCGAGATGGCCGCCCTGTGCGCGGCGGCGCGCGACGGCGATTGGGTTCGGGCGCGTGCGCTCCACGATCGCTGGCTGCCGCTGTTCCGCGCGAACTTCCGCGGCGGCCCGAACCCGGTCCCCGTGAAGGCGGCCCTCTCGATGATGGGCCTGATCCGCGACAGCCTCCGGCAGCCGCTCCTGCCGCTCGACCAACCGGCGCGCGAACGGCTGGCGTCCGTCCTCTCGGATGCCGGCCTGCTGCCGGCGGACGACACCGCAGCGGAGGTCGCGACGGCCGGTGCGACCGTCCCTGGGCGGCGCACGACCGGCGGGTCAGCCGGCCAGCACCGCAGTCCCGCCCCCGCCCCGGCGGCCGCGGCGTCCATTGTCGGTGGCCGGGCATGAGCGCCGCGCTCCCCGGCCCTGATCGCGAACTCGTGGGGGAACAGCACCACCCGGGGTCGAGGCTGCTCGAGGACCTCGACGCCGGACGTCGACGTGCGGCATGGCCGGACCCGGCGGCGCCGGACGGGTGGCGCGTGGATGCCGGCCTCC
>JAKAAV010000079.1 GCA_021802185.1 Chloroflexota bacterium
GCTCGTGCCCGCGATCCTCGAACAGCGAGTGACGCGGGCGGAGGCGTTCGGAGCGCTGCATCGGCTGGTCCGCGACCATGGGGAGCGCGCGCCGGGGCCTCACGGCCTGTGGCTCCTGCCATCGCCTTCGGCGCTCGCCTCGCTCCCGACGTGGACGTACCACCGCGTCGGCGTCGAGGAGCGGCGGGCACTCGCGGTGCGCCGCGCGGCGGAGTGCGCGGACGCGCTCGAGCGAGCCGCCGCGATGCCCCTTCCGGGCGCATACGCGCGGCTGCGGGCGATCCCCGGTGTCGGGCCATGGACGGCGGCCGAGGTCGGTGCGCGGGCGCTCGGCGATCCCGACGCGGTGAGCGTCGGCGACGTGCACCTGCCCGATCTCGTCGCCTGGGCGCTCGCCGGCGAGCCGCGCGGGACCGACGCGCGGATGCTGGAGCTGCTCGCGCCATACGCCGGTCAGCGGGGGCGCGTCATCCGCTGGCTGGAGGCGGCGGGGCTGCGCGCGCCGCGGTTCGCGCCACGCCGGCGCCGCGCTGGATCGCCGCGATCTGACGGTCAGGCAGCGCCCCGAACGGGTCGTCGCGCGACGTGCCGGAGCGGAGACCAGGCTCGCGTTCGACGGGGCCGCCGGACGTGCCCGGACCCTCGCCCGGCGGGCGATCACGAAACCTGCTCGTGCTCGATTCGGCCGTGTTCGCCCCCGTCCCGTCGCTGAGCATCCCGCGCGGACACCAGCAGCAGGGCCACGGGCCGCCGCGGTCACCCCCGCCGCGGCCCGTACCGGCGGTCAGCTGCCCTTGAGCGCCTTGAGCCGGGCCTCGACCTCGAGCTCGTCGGAGTCGCTGCCCAGCGCCGCGAACTGGTCGTCGAGCGAGGAGGCCTGCACCTCGGCCTGACCGCGCGCGTACGCCTCCTGGCGCCGGATGCGCTCCTCGAACCGGTTCAGGTCGCTCGTCGGGTCCATCACCGACACGTTGCGGAGCGTCTGCTGGACCTGCGTCTGGGCCTGCGCCATCTTGGCCCGGCTCACGAGCTCGTCGCGCTTCTGGACGAGCTCCTCGCGCTTGACCCGCAGCTTCGTGAGCCCGTCCTTCAGCTTGTCGACGAGCTCGGTCTGCTGCGCGATCTGCGTGTCGAAGGTCTTGACCTGCTCCTCCAGGCTCATCTGGCGCCGGAGCGCGACCTTGGCCAGGTCGTCGAAGCGATCCGCCTCCGAGGCGTTGCCGGCCGTGCGCATCTCGTCGGCCTTCCGCGATGCTGCGGCCGCCTTCGATCCCCAGTCCTGCGCCGCCTTCTGCGCCTCGGCGCGGTCGTCCTCGACCATCCGCAGGTTGCCGACGGTCTGCGCGACGGCGTCCTCGGCCTCTGCCATGTTGTTCGTGAAGTCGCGGATCAGTTGGTCGAGCATCTTCTCGGGGTCCTCCGCGCCGTCGATCAGCGCGTTGACGTTCGCCCGGACGAGCTGCCCGATCCTGCCCAGGATCGTCGTCTGTGCCACGGTCTGCTCCTTACCTTTGCGATCGACCTCTGCGATCTACCCGGGGCGCGCGCGCCCCCTCTCGTCCACCAGCCGCGGAGACCAACCCCCGCATCATCGCCGCGCCGTGATGCCGCCACGGCTCCCGGCGTCCGTGCCTGCCACGCCTTGCCCCGACGGGCAGGGTCGCTGCCGTACCGGCTCCCGTCACCAGCCGCCGCCACCGCCGAAGCCTCCGCCACCTCCGCCGAAGCCGCCGCCTCCGCCGAAGCCGCCGAAACCACCGCCGCCGCCGAAGCCGCCGAAACCACCGCCGCCGCCGAAGCCGCCGAAACCACCGCCGCCGCCGAAGCCGCCGCGGCCCCACGGCGTGCCGCCCCAGCCTCCGCCACGGCGGCCGCCGCCGAGCAGGCTGCCGAGGATGATCCCGCCGATGAGCGCGCCGGTCGGGTTCATGCCCTGTCGCATGCCGCCCCCGCCGTGCATGTCCCGGTCGTCGAACTCCGAGCTCGCGATGCGGTACGCCTCGTCCGCGAGCCGCTGCGCCTGCTGCGCCTCGGTCAGCGCACTCCCGGGGTCGGTCGCCGACATCGCCTGTGCCTGCTCGAGGTGGCGCTGCGCCTCCGAGAGCCGCGTACGGGCCTCCCGCCCGACCGCATGGCGCCGGCTCTGGATGTAGTCACTCGCATGCGTGACGCTGGCCTGTGCCGACACGAGCGCCGTCCGAATTGCCTCTCGCTGCCTCGCGTCCTGCTCGTCCGCCGCGCGCTCGGTCGCAAGCACCTCGTCCGCGGCGGCATGTGCCTGCTGGGCCGCCGTGAGCGCCGCGAGCGGGTCCGCCGCCGCGGCGGCGGACGAGGCCCGGGCCGCGGCGAGCTTCGCCTCGGCGTCGGCGAGCTTCGAGCTCAGGGCCGGATCGGGGCGCTTCTGCAGCGCCTGTCGTGCAGACGCGATGTCGGCCTCGGCCGCGCTGATCTCGGGCTCGAGGCGCGTCTTCGCCTCGTCGACGGACGACCGCAGGTGGTCGATCGCGTCGAGCAGCGTGGTCGCCTGTGCGAGCGCGCCCTGAGCCGCCCGTGCCGCGTCGCGCGCCGTTCTCGTGTCCGCCGGGGTCGCGGCAAGGGCCGCCTTCCCCCGGTCGACCGCCGCGACCGCGAACTCGATCCGCTTGCGCGCCTCCTCGACGTTGCCCTTGACCGGCGCCCACGTCGCGTCGGCGTACGACCGGAGGCCGTCGACCGTCGACTGCGCCGCGGGCAACCGCTGCCGCAGCTCCGTCGCGCGGGCCGGAACGGCGGCGAGGATCTCGGGAGCGCGTCGCTCGAGGTCGCGCAGCTCCTGGAAGCGCTGGCGCTGCTGCGCGATCAGCGCCTCGACCCGCTGCGACCGCGCGACGATCTCGTTCAGCATGGCTTCCCGTGTCGGCGGGTCCTCCGGGACCGAGTCGTCGAGCTTCTGCCGGACGAGGAACGCCGCCTTCAGCTCCGCCTGCGCCTGGCCGAGCGCGTCGCGGAACGGCGCGACGTCCTCCGGCGCGAACTCCGCCTCCGCGTACGAGAGGTCCTGCCCGGCGTCGCGGACGTTGTCGTCCGCCTGGATCAGCAGCTGGTTCGCGGTCCGCGCGAGCTGTCCGGTCCGCCGGTCGCGTTCCTCGGCCGCGAGGTGCGCGACGCGCCAGCGGCGGATCCACGTCGCGATCACGGCGATCCCGAGCGCCAGGATGATCAGCCCGACGAGGACGGCGAAGAACCCGGTGTCGGGCGCCGGCGCGGGCTGGATGGGCGCCGTGCCGCCACCCGGCGGCGTGCCGCCGCCGCTCGCCGCGTCCGAGCCGAGCGCATTGGCGAACGCGACGACGCCGCCGGCATAGTCGCCCGCGCGGTACTTCGGCTCGAGCGTGGAGCTCAGCAGGGCGTCCACGTTCCCGCCGATCACGGGCTGGAGCGAGCTCGAGGCCCAGTAGCCGTAGCGGTGGTCGTTGACGGCGGTGACGAGCACCATGTCGTTCCCGCCGAGCCCGTTCTGCGTGAACGTCGTCTCGGCGAACTGCTGCGCCGTCTCCCCGCCGGTCGTGGCGACGAACACGACGTACAGCTGGATGTCGTGCTGGCTCAGGAGCTGGTCGAGCGCGGACTGGACCTGCGCCCGGCCCGATCCGAGGGAGCCGGTCTGGTCGGTGATCTGGCCTTTGAGCGTCGGGACGGACTGCGCGGCAACGGGGGCCGCGGCGGTCGCGAGGAGGAGGACGACGAGGAGCGCCGCGCACCAGCGCGCCAGCGCGGCCGCGACCATCGTGGCCGCGCGGGATGTCCGGTTCATCGACGAATCAAGTGCTCCCTGCAGCAGAGGCCGCTCACGGACCCGGCGTGCGGCGAACGCATGCCCTTCTCGGGCCACGAACGCAGCGGGGGGATGGTGCTCCTGTGGCGCGAAGAAGGCCAGAGCCGTTGGTCAGGACCGCCGGAGGGCGTCGCGGCCGCGTCCGTCCGGGCTCGGGTTCCCCGTGTGCGGGCGCTTCCCGAGATCGTGCCAGTTCGACTCCTCGACATGCACGCCGTAGTGGCGGGCGGCTTCGCGGATGTTCGCGAAGGCGAGGTCTCGGTCGCGGTCCGACACGTCCTCGACCTGGTCGAACCGCGCGAGCGCGGTCCGCACGTGCGAGGCGTCCGTCAACGGCTCCTTGCGCTGCCTGGGGAACGCATACGCCGAGTCGGGCAGATCGCGGCGCTCCTTCGTGTCGAGATCGCCATGCGCGGTGTGCGGCTTCCACGTCGGATCGGGCATCGCATCCACCTCCTTTCGCCAAGTCTGATCCCCAGGGCCTGCGGCGGGCGCGGTCGGGATCGGTGGCCTGCTTGCGGGGTTCTTGCGGCGTTCTTGCACGCACCGAACGCGGGCCGCTTCGACCAGCGCCCGCCCGGTGCGATGAGGACGAAAGGTCGGGTCGCCGGTCATGGGGGGTCCGCGTAGCGACGTGTGAGCTGCCGGAAGGCGATGGGAACGTGCCGCGCGGTAGCGTCGTATCGGCATGACGATGGAGCGACACAGGGTCGGCCTGTCCCGCGGCCGCCACGCCCGGTCCCGCGCACGGATCGCGCCGGCCTGCACGTGCCCGTCGCGCCGAGGTGGGCGGCGGTGAGCGAGCGCGTGCGGCCGCGCTCCGCGTCCGCCGACGTGATGTCCGGCGCGTCCGCGATGGGCCATTCGGCCCGGTCGATCGTCCCGCCCGACACAGGCCGGCCGGCGCGAGCCGTGTCAGGGTACGGGCGAAATGGCCGTGGCCTCGCTCGTCTCGGCGCGATGCTGCTGTACCCCGTGTCGCCCAACGCCGTCTCGAGATCCGCAGCGTCCAGGCCGCGCGGCGTGAGCTGGCTCCTGGGCTCCGGCGGCACCGACGTGGACGGCGGCCGGCGGGAGATCGTCGACGCGGCGGAAGGGTGGGAGCAGCCGGTCGCGCGGGCCGCGGTGTCGCGACAGGACCCCACCGCGCACATCGGCCGGTTCGTGCTTCCCGCGTCCGACGCCGACCTGCCGCCCGGCGTCCAGCGCACGCTCCGGTTCACCTGCGGCTCCCTGCCGCTCGACCGCACGCTCATGATCCCGTCGTCGGCGCGGCCCATCGACCGGTCGTGCCTCCGGTACGTCGCGTCGCGGGTGCAGGTGCTCGGGTTCGGCGAGCGCGGCACGGGGCTGTGGGTCGAGGCGCGTGGCAAGGACCCCGTCGCGATCGTCCCGACCGACCGGATCGCGGTCATCGAGGACGTGAGCGTCCTGTGCTACCGGCGGTTGTCGATCCGGGCTGCCGACGCGCGGCTGTCGGTCCGGTACGTGCCCGACGCCCATGCCAGCCTCGGCGGCCCGATCGCGTGGCTGCGGCATCGGATCAGGGGAGACGCGCGCGGCGACCTGCC
This sequence comes from Chloroflexota bacterium, assembly GCA_021802185.1. Classification (GTDB taxonomy): domain Bacteria; phylum Chloroflexota; class Limnocylindria; order Limnocylindrales; family CSP1-4; genus JAJYNJ01. Next base: position 5,386 of record JAKAAV010000079.1, read on the forward strand.
GTGGCAGGGCCTCCGGCCGGTGGGGTCGGCGCGCGTGCCCGAGACCTGGCGCGGCGTGGCCGAGGCCGTCGCGGACGAATCCGGCAGGTCGGGGGCGGCGATGCTGTTCGGCCTCGCGCCGTCAGCCGGGGACGGTTTCCCGCGCGGCGCGCTCGTGGCCCTCACGCCGGGCGAGCTCATCGTGCTCGCCGAGCCGGATGACCCGCCCGTCGCCGCCGCGTGGCCCCAGCTGCTCGTGATGCCGAGGCGGCTCCTGCAGTCCGCTCACCCCGACGACGACCGGCTCGTGCTGCGCGCCGGTGGCGTGGACAGGAGCATCCGGCTGGGCAACCGGTTCAGCGCCGCGGCAGCCGAGCTGATCGAGTGTGCCGGGCCGGTCCGCGCCATGGAGCCGGAACCGGCCTGAGGCGAGCCGTCGGCGCCGGGGCGGAAGAACCGGTCGGTTTGCGGTCGCCCCACGCGAGTGCCGGTCACGTGCGTGCCGCCGCAGCAGCAACCCCTTTCGGCTCGCTTGCGGCCGCCCGCGTGTCGCCGGTTCGACACCCCGGCGCCGCGACCGGTGCCGCGGGTGCAAGCTTTCAGCGCCCATCCTCCTGCACCCGGCGTCGGATCGGTTCCCACGCTGGACGCTCGGGTGGGAGGTGTGGAAGATGTTGATGCTCCTGATCGTGCTTCTGATCGTGATCCTGCTCCTCGGCGGGTTCGGCTACGGCCGAGGCCGCTGGTACTAGTCGCCACGCGGCCGAGGCGCAGGGCACGCGTTCCCGGCCGCCAGCACGTCCGAAGAGACCCCCGTCGCCCGACGGGGGTCTTCTCCTGTCCGGTGCGGGTCGGCGCCGGCGCGGCGCTGCGTCACCCGCGGCCGATGACCGGCAGGACGATGGCCGAGGGATGCGTTGCGCAGTGCAGGATCTCCTGCTCCGCGACGTGCATCGCGGTCGCGCCGCCGAGCCCCTCGCCGCCCCCGAGATTCCGTGCGATCCGCGGGTGCGCGCCGCTCGACACCTGGACGCGAAGCCGGTGACCGCGCCGGAAGCGATACGCCGTGGGCCAGAGGTCCACGTCGACGCATCGCACGCCATCGCCGTCGGCCGCTGGTCCAAGGGCGGTCAGTCGAAGCGAGCCGTCGCACACGTTCGTCGACCGGCCATCCCGTGACACGTCGCACAGCCGGACGAAGACGTCGGTGTCGGTCGCGCTCGAGCGGAGGTGCACCTGCGCCGAGACCGGCCCGATGACCTCGAGGTGGCCATCGAGCGGCTCCGTCGTGTACGTCAGCACGTCCGGGCGCGCCTCGAGGCGACGGTTGTCGCGCGCGCCCGCCCCGCGCGACATCAGGCTGCCGCCGACGGCGGGCGTCGGGTCGGCGGGGTCGTAGCGATAGCGGTCGGACGGCTCGTCGGCGGGTGGCGCGGGGTCCAATCGCCCGCCTGCGCGAAGGTGCCACCGTTCCGAGGTCGCGGCGGGAGGCCAGTCGGCCAGGTCTCGCCAGCGCCCCTCGCCCATCACGAACACCCGGACGCGCGATCGCCGTGGACCCGGTCGGCGGTCGAGGTGCACGGCAAACCACCGGAGCGCCTCGCGCACGCCGACGAGGGCCGCGCCGACGGACAGGTGCGTCCACGGGCCGACGATCAGGTGGACCTCGCGTCCGGTCCGCCGGAGCGCGACGTAGTCGAGCAGCTGGTGCGGCAGGAGAATGTCGTACCAGCCGCCGACGAGCGACACCGCGGCGGTGACGTCGGGGATCCGGGCCGTGAAGTCGAGGCCGTCCCAGAAGGGATCGCCGGGCTCCGCGTGGTCGAGCCACGCCCGGTACAGCGGCACGCGATGGCCGACCGCCAGGACGTCGGCCTCGCGCAGCGGGAGGTGGTCGAACGCCCGGCGCAGCGCGCGACGGCCGAAGAGCGTGGCGCGCAGCCGTGGCAGGCCCGTCTCCTCCTGGTACGCGAGCTCCCGGACCCACGTCAGGAGCATGTCGAGCGCGAACCCGCCGCCGGGATACGTGAGGCTTCCGAACTCCGACGCCGTGATGACCGGCACGAGAGCCCGGAGGAAGGCCGGCGCGTCCGGCGCGACGGACCACTGCGTGTAGCCGAGGTAGCTCGGCCCGAACATCCCGACCGAGCCACCGAACCATGGCTGTGCCGCGAGCCATTCGAGCGTCGCGAGGCCGTCGGAGCGCTCGTGACGCAGCGGCTGGAACTCCCCTCCCGACCCGAACGTCCCGCGGCAGCTCTGGAGCACGACCTGGTACCCGTGCTCGGCGATCACCCGCGCGAGCATCCCCCACGTCCCTCCGCGGCCGTACGGGCAGCGCATCAGGACGATCGGCGCGCGCTCGCGCCGGCGCGGCACGTAGCGGTCCGCGAGCAGGACGACGCCATCCGGCGTGACGACGCGGAGCCCGCGCTCGACGCGGACGTTCCGCGTGACGGGGGCCGGCAACCCGGCGAGCGCCGAGAACAGGCGCGACCCGGCGGTCATGGCGCCGGGTCGGGGGTTGACCCGGTGCTCGGGTTCCCGCTGGCCGACGTGGTGGCGGCCGGACCGGCCGGGGCCCGCTCCGCGCGCAACGCGGCGATGTGGGCGGCGAGCTCGTCGCGGGCAGCCCGGAACGCCGCGAGGCGGCGCTCGTCGTCGCCCTCGGCGGCGGCCGGCTCATCGATGTCCCAGTGCCGCCGCCGCGCGGGGCCCGGGAAGTACGGCCGCGGCTCCCGTGCGCGGGCGCAGACGGTGACGACCGCGTCGAACGGC
>JAKAAV010000080.1 GCA_021802185.1 Chloroflexota bacterium
CCCCTCGCATTGCTCGGGCCCTGAGGTCCGCTCCGCCGACGCGACGAGTCGGCGGAGCGGACGAAGACGGGCCGCGCGAGCGTCGGCGTACCCTGCCCCGATGCGCTCTGAATCGCAGCCCGGCGGCGCCCTGCCCGACCCGCCCTCGCCGGAAACGCCGATCGCCCCGGCGCCGGCCTCCGGCGATCTCGACCTCGTCGCCACGATTCGTGACGAGATCCTGCGCGACGGCCCGATCACGTTCGCCCGTTTCATGCAGCGCGCGCTGTACGAGCCCGGCCACGGGTACTACGTCGCGCCCGAGGAGCGCCCGGGCAGGACCGGCGACTTCCTGACGTCGCCCGAGGCGCACTGGCTGTTCGGTCGAACGATCGCGCGCCAGGTCTCGGAGTGCTGGGAGCGTCTGGGCCGGCCAAGGTCATTCGCTGTCCGCGAATACGGCGCCGGCAGCGGCGCGCTCGCGGCGCCGATGCTCGCCGGGATCCGCGAGGAGTCGGCGGGCGCCTTTGCCGCGACGCGGTACGAGCCGATCGAGGCGAACGCACACCGCCTGGCGGAGCTGCGGGCGGCGCTCGAGCAGGAGAGACTCGACGACCGGCTGTCGCCCGGCGATCTGCGAGCGGCCGAGCGACCGCCGGAGCCCCAGGCGGGTTTCACGGGCGTCGTCCTCGCGAACGAGTTCGTGGACGCGATGCCGGTCCACCGCGTCGAGCGGCGGGAAGGCCGCCTCGTCGAGGTCGGCGTCGCGTGGCGTGACGGCCGCTTCGTGGACGAGCCGATGCCGCCGTCGACGCCCGAGCTGGAGGCATACCTGGAACGGGCCGCTGTGCAGCTGGCGGAGGGCCAGCGCACGGAGATCAACCTCGGGATCCGGCCGTGGTTCGCGCAGCTGGCCGAGGAGATGACGCGCGGCTGGGTCTTCGTGATCGACTACGGGTTGCCGGCCGCGGAGCTGCACTCGGCGCGGCGGCGGCAGGGGACGCTGAAGGCGATCGCCCGTCAGCAGGTCCTCGCCGACCCGTACGCCGACGTCGGGCGGCAGGACCTGACGGCGCACGTCGACCTGACCGCGCTCGAGCTGGCGGCGCGCGACGCCGGGTTCGATGCGGTCGGGCGGACGACGCAGGGACGCTTTCTCGTCGCGCTGGACCTCGGGTCGCTGCTCCTTGAAGCGCAGCGCCGCGCGAGTTCCGTCAACGAGGCGCTCGAGACGAGATCGGCCGCGATGTGGCTGCTCGACCCGCGCCGGACCGGCGGCTTCGCGGTGTCCGTGTTCGGGCGCGACGTCCCGCTCGAGCCACCGCTTCGCGGGCTCGCGGACCCGACGGCGCGAGCTACTTGTCGACGCCGCCCATGACCGGGTCCAGGCTTGCCAGCACGGCGATCGCGTCCTGGATCATCACGCCCTCGGACAGCGGCTGGAGCGACTGGAGGTTGTTGAACGAGGGATCGTGGATGCGCATGCGGTACGGGCGGTTCGTGCCGTCGCTCATGGCGTAGCAGCCGTAGAGCCCGCGCGGGCTCTCGATCGCCGCCCACGCCCGTCCCGGTCGCGGGGTGATCCTCCGCGGCATCTTCGCCATGATCGGGCCGTCGGGCATCTCGTTGATGACCTGGTCGATGATCCGGATGCTCTGCTTGATCTCGTCCACCCGGACGAGGTAGCGGGCGTACGTGTCGCCCTCCTCGCGCACCGGGATGTCGAACTCGAGCTCCGGATAGACGCTGAACGGGTGCGCCCGGCGGACGTCGAACGGGACGCCGGCCGCGCGCAGGTTGGGACCGGTCATGTTGAGCGCGAGCGCGGTCTTCCCGTCGATGACGCCGAGGCCCTTCGTCCGCTTCACGAGGATCTCGTTCTCGTTGATCAGCGTGGTGTTGGCCTCGACCTGCTGGAGCGCGTGGCTCATCCAGTCGGCGAGGCGGCTCAGGAACTCGTGGTTGAGATCCCAGTTCACGCCGCCCACGCGCATGTAGTTGAAGAGGATCCGCTGCCCTGTGAGCGCGGCGAGCATCTCGACGATCTCGTCCCGCTCGATGAAGCTGTACAGGACCGGCGTGAGCCCGCCGATGTCGAGCGCGAGCCAGCCCATGTACAGGTTGTGGCTGTAGATCCGGTTGAGCTCGGCGACCAGGACGCGGATGAATTCCGCCCGACGCGGGACGCGGACGTCGAAGAGCTTCTCGAACGCCATCACCGGCGCCCACTCGTTGTGGAGCGCGCTGATGTAGTCCAGCGGGTCGACCTGGCTGAGGCACATGTGATAGTCGGACTGCTCGCAGATCTTCTCGACGCCGCGATGCAGGTACCCGATGACGGGATCCAGGTCGACGACCACCTCGCCACGGATCTTCGTGACGACGCGGAGCACGCCGTGGGTGGAGGGGTGCTGCGGCCCGAGGTTCAGCAGCATCTCGCCGTCCTCGAGGCTGTAGAACTCGGCTTCGCGCTCGGAACGGGGAGAGATGGGCGGGACGGCGTCCCAGATCGTGGCCGGACGCTCGACGAAGATCCCGGGATCGTCGGTCGACTCGACTGTCTCGGACTGCCCGCCCGTCCTGGGCTCCTTCGCGGTCATCGCGCCCCCCGCGACGCCGGCGACCACTCCGGCTCGTGTCCCGGCTCGCCGCCCGACTCGTCCATGCCGTCCCACTTCTGCGGCGGCCGCGGCCCGACCGCCCGCTCGGCCCAGCGGCCGCGGCGCTGCACGATGAGCTGCTGGAGCTTCATCATCCCGTAGATCAGTCCCTCGGGACGAGGCGGGCACCCGGGGACGTAGACGTCAACGGGCATGATCCGGTCGATGCCCTGGACCACCGAGTAGGAGCGCTTGTAGCGCCCGCCCGAGACGGTGCAGTCACCCATCGCGACGCACCACTTGGGCTCCGGCATCTCCTCCCAGAGGCGGAGGAGGGGACCGGCCATCTTGGTCGTGAGCGTGCCCGCCACGATCAGCACGTCCGACTGCCTCGGGCTCGCTCGGAACGGGAACATGCTGAATCGGTCCATGTCGTTCACCGACGTGGCGGCGGACATCATCTCGATCGCGCAGCACGCCAGGCCGGAGAGCAGCGGCCAGAGGCTGTTGACGCGGAGCAGGTCGAGCAGGATGTCGGACCGAGCCGGGATGACGTCGAGCTTGCCCCAGCGGCCGTTGTCGCCCTGCGGGCCCTCCGCCTCGAGTTCGTGCAGGTGCGTGATCGATGGGGGCCTGCCGCCGCCATAGGCGGCAGGGTTCGACGACGACCAGAAGTCGTTGGGGACGACGATCGCCTGGGCAACGGAGTCGGGCGGTGCGGCCGACGGCGTCGACGGACCGCGGGAAAGGTCAGCCATGGTGCTCCGAGATTCGACAGGATCGACCGCGAATATTGTCGTCCGATCCGGCCAGATGCGCTTCCGAGGCACCCTCGCGCCCTCTTGCACTCCTGTGTCACCACGCCCGGGCCGGGAGACCCGTCCGCTTCGGCGTCCCCTGGCCGCCGGCTGCGCCTGCCCGGCGCGCAGTCCGGCTGCGCCTGCCCGGCGCGCCATCTCGGGAGACGCGGACGACGTGATCGACCTACGGCACGAGTTGGACGAGGCAGGTCGGGCCACCGTCCGCCAGGTGGAACTCGTCGAGTTCCACCTCCACCACCGACTCGTCCGCCGCGCGCAGCAGTTCCGCGGTCCGCGGGCATCCGGCCGCCATCAGGACGCGGCCTCCGATCGCGAGCACGTTCGCGCCGGGCGCCTCGTCGTCCGGCACCACCAGGCGCTCGATCTCGTCGCGCGGCGCCGATCCGGGCGCGCGGTCCAGCGACGCGAACCCCGCCGCGGTGCCGATCAGCCGCCGCCGGCCGAGTGGCGTCACCGCGGTCGCGAGGTGGAGCCGGTCCGTGACGGGACACAGGAACGCGCGATATCCGAGCTCGGCTGCCACGAGCGCGAGCTGTCCGGCGCCGCAGACGTTCGTCCTGCCCGAGACGCCGATCGCGATCCGGTCGCCGTACACGATCACGTCGCCGCCGTCGAGCGTTCCCGGCTCCTCGATCTCGACGACCGCCGCGCGCGGGGCGAGCGGCTGGGCGGCGGCGACGACGGACGCGACCTCTCCGCGACGCGCGGCGGCACCGGGCCGCGCCACGACGAGCGTCGCGGTCGGGCCGTCCGGCTGGTCGGCGCGGGGGAGCGCCAGCAGCACGTCGGAGACGAACGTCGCGTCCGGGAGCGCGGGTTCCGGCGGCAGCGACAGGACGTCGAGGCCCGCGGCGGAGAGCGCGGAGACGAACGCCGCGTGCTGCCGGATCGCTCGTTCGACGTCGATGCGGTCGCGCTCGGGGTGTGCCGAGATCGCGTCGCAGAACGCGGCAGACGGCTCGCGCACGAGGACGTGCACGTCAGCCCTCCAGGACGGGCTTCGCCTTCTCCGGGTCGTCGACGACGAACGCGAACATCGCCCGGTCGCCCCAGCGACCGATGAACAGGTGCCCGTGCACGTTCACTCCGGCGTCGGCCAGCCGGCGCGCGATCGCCGCCATCCCGCCGGGCCGGTCGTCGACTTCCGCCAGCAGCGACTCGCCCTCGAAGTAGGTGTAGCCGCCCTCGTCGAGCACGCGGCGAGCCAGGTCGTCGTCGGCGGTCGTCATGATCACGTGGCCGACGTCCCCGAGCCCGCCGCCGCCGATGGCCCGCAGGTCGACGCCCCGGTCGGCCAGCGCCTCCGCGAGCGTCGCCAGCGCCCCCGGCTCGTTCCGGAGCTGCACGATGAACTGCTGGGCCATGGCTCCCTCCGCGGAGTAGCGTCGCGCCCGGCCTGCGGCCCGGCGATCGGGGTGTCCGCGATTCTAGAGCCGGCCAGCGCCGCGGGCACCTGCCGCCCGTCCCCTCGATGCCGGGCGGCGAGCCAGAGCAGCGATCCCGCCGATGCCAGGCCACCGGCCGCGATGGGCAGCCCCGGGAGCGGCTCGGGCAGCACGCCGAGCGCGACCGCCGCCGAGCGGCGCCCCATGCCGGACCCGAGCCCGACCGCCGAGCCGGACACGCCCTGGTACCGGCCGCGGTGCCGCAGCGGCGACAGGTCCGCGACGTGCGCGCTCCGCGTCCGGCCGCCGTCTCCGCGCCACCTCGGCGCTCTCGCCGCTCGTATGCTGTTCGACCATGCAGGTGGTGGGGAGGGAGCTCGAGCTCGGCCGGCTCGGCGCTGCGCTGGAACGGGCTGCGGCCGGCCGGCTGTCCCGCGTCGCCGTCACGGGGACGACGGGAACCGGCATCACCACGCTCCTCGGCGAGCTCGAGCGACGCCTCGCCGGCGAACCGCATGTCGTCGTCGCGCGCGGGACCGCAGCCGCACCCCTGTGCGGACACCCCTACGCCGCCCTTTCGGCGGCGCTCGAAGGACCCATCTCGGGACTCCCCGACGATCGACTGGCGGAGGTCCTGGGCCCCGCAGCGGACGAGTTCGCGCTGCTGCTGCCGCGCCTGGTCGACCGGATCCGCGCGACGTGTCCCGTGGAGGGCACGATGGCATCGGCGCCGGACCAGCGCCGCGGGAGGTTCGTCGAAGCCGTCCTCGGCGTGCTCGGGCGCCTCGTGCCAGACGGCGTGGCCCTGCTCATCCTCGACGACCTCCACTGGGCCGACCCCGGGACGCGCGCGTTCGTCGAGTTCATGCTGGGCCTGGACGTCCAGCTGCCGATCTGCCTCGTCGTGGCCTATCACAGCGACGAGGTCGGGCGGCGCCATCCGCTCGGCCGCGTCGCCCGGCGGCTCGCGTCGGACCCGACCATCGACCGTATCGAGGTGGAGCCGTTCCGGCCCGACGAGCTTCTCAGGTTCATCGAGGCGGAGACCGGCGAGCGGCCCTCGGCGGGACTGCTCGCCGCGATCGTGGAGCGGTCGAACGGCAATCCGATCGTCGCGGCGCAGGTCCTGGCCGCGCGCCGGATCATGCCCGAGGCGCGCCTGTCCGACTCGTTCGACGAGCTCGTCGAGGCGCGTCTCGCGCTGCTCGGGACGGGGGCGGCGCGCTGGGTCCGCGTCCTTGCCGCAGTGCGGCGGCCCATCGACCCGGCCGTGCTCGTCGGGATGCGCGCCGGCGACGGCGAGCTCTCCGAACGGACGCTCGACGAGGCTGTCGGGAGCGGGCTCGTCGAGCGCCGCGGCAGTGACGTCGCGATCGCGCAGGAGCTGTATGCGGAAGCCGTCGAGACGCTGCTCGACCCGTCCGGCCGGCAGTCGATCCACGCCGCGATCGCGGCACGGCTCCCGGGGCCGCCGGACGAGCAGGCGTGGCACTGGGAGCAGGCGCTCCGGCTCGACCTCGCACGCGACGCCCACGTCGCCGCGGGCCTCGCGGCGGAGGCGCTCGATCCGGGCGGGACGTCGCTCGAGCACTACCTCCGGGCGCTCGAGCTGGACGCGTCGGCGTGGCCCGAGCCGGCCATGCCGCCGTCGCCCGGCGAGGCGGCCCCGTCCGGACCGGCGGGCGATGGCCGCCGCGCCATCCTCGACGCCGACGTGTCGCTCGCCCTTCCGGATCGCCCCGGGCTCCCGGATCGCTTCGGGCTCCCGGCCCGGCCCGCGCCCCTGGATCGCGCCGCGCTCCTCGCCCGTGCCGCCGAGTCGGCCTACGTCGATGGATCGTTCCGACGCGCCGCCACGCTCGCCGCCCAGGCGATCGAGGCCCGATCGCACCGTGCGGCGCTCTCGTCCGTCGTCGGGCTCGGGCGCGAGGCGCGGGACCTCCACGCGCGGGAGCTCGGTGCGCTGTACGAGCGCCTCGGACGGTACCGCTGGGCGGCCGGCCAGATCGAGGCCGCGCTCTCGTCGTACGCGACCGGCGTCGATTCCGTGCCTGCGCACCCGTCCCCGGAGCGTGCTCGTGTCCTCGCGGCGCTCGCGCAGGCCCTCATGCTCGAGGGCCGCTTCGACGAGAGCGCGCGATTCTCGCGCGAGGCGATCGCGGCGGCAACCGGGGCGGGGCGGGACGCCCTGGCCGAGCTCGGTCACGCGACGTGCACGCTCGGCGTCGACGAGGGGTACCTCGGGGACCTCGAGCGCGGCCTCTGGCTGCTCCGGCAGGCGGCGGCGATCGCGCGCGAGGCCGGACGACTCGACGACCTGATGCGGGCGTACGCGAACCAGACGACGCTGCTCGAGCTGGACTCGCGCCGGGCGGAGGCACTCGCGATCGTCGACGAGGGCATCGCCGAGGCGCGCCGCTGGGGCCAGGAGGCCGTGTACGGCGCGTTCCTGCGCGGGAACGGCGGCGACACGCTGTTCGTCCTGGGCCGCTGGCCGGAGGCCGAGGCGATGTGCCACCAGGCTCTCGAGTGGAGCCCATCGGGAGTCGCACGCTTCAACCCGCTCGTGTGGCTGACCAACGTCCGCGTCGAATCGGCATCTGACGAGGAGGCGGGACGGCTGCTCGGCCAGCTTCTGCTGCAGCAGGAATCCGTGCCGGATGCGCAGTGGGCCGCGGAAGTCGAGCGCGCGACGGTCAGCTTCGCGCTGTGGCGCGAGGACGTGCAGGACGCGAAGCGCGCGGCGGAGCGGGGCTGGGCGCGCGTGCTGCGCGGGGACGACTGGGCGCAGGTTGCGATCGCGGCCTCGGCGACGGTGGAGGCAGCCGCAGCCGTGGCCGACGAGGCCCGGGAGCGGCGGGACCGAGGCGGGGTCGCCGCGTCCCTCAGGTGGGCAGACGACGTCCTCGCGGAAGCTCGCCGGCGGGTCGATGCCGGGGGGATGCCGCCGGCGCTGGGCGCGCGGATCGAGGCCGAGCTGCACCTCGCGACGGCGATGGCGCACCGGACGCGCATCGCGGGCGCACCCGACCCGGACGCGTGGGCGGATCTCGCCACGCGCTGGGCGGCCGTGCCCAACCCGTACCGGGCGGCACACGCTCGATGGCGCGAGGCCGAGGCGGTGCTGCGGTCCCGGCCCGACGAACCGGGATCGAGGCCCGACCGTTCGCGGGCGCGCGACGCGCTGGTCGAAGCCCTCGGAATCGCCCGCGAGATCGGCGCGCGTCCACTGGCCCGGGAGGTCCAGCAGATGGCCGTCCGTGCACGGATCCAGCTCCCCGACGCGCTGCTCGTTCCAGGCGAGGCGGCAGCCGTGCCGGTGGCCGTGCACGTGCCCGGGGATGGTGCGCG
>JAKAAV010000081.1 GCA_021802185.1 Chloroflexota bacterium
CGGACGTGCTCCCAGGCATCGGCCGTCTCGCGAGCGTCGAGGCCGCACGGGACGAGCAGGATCTGCTCCGGATCGACCTCAGCGACGGCTTCCCACGTCGTCGGCAGCGACCGGTCTCCCTCGGCGCCCAGCACGTCCCAGCCGCCGGCCCGCCGGACCTGTTCGGGGACCCAGAGCCCGCTCGCGTACGGCGGATCGAGCCACTCCACCGCGACGACCCGGCGCGCCCGAATCCCCTCCGACCGCCTCCGCTGGACCTGAGCCTCGATGGCCCCGAGCCGCTCGCGCAGCAGTTCGACGAGGCCGATCGCCTCATCCTCCGCCGACGTCATCGCGCCCACCGTCGTGATCGTGTGGAGGATCCCCTCGATCGACGTCGGCTCGAGCGAGACGACCTCCGCCTCGGAGCCCCACGACCGCAGCGCCTTGACGACGTCGGCCCTGGCGATGCCGCACGACCCGCACTCCTCGTCCGTGAGGACGAGATCGGGCTCGGCGGCGCGAAGCGCGTCGAGGTCGAGGCGACCGACCGATGGACGTCCGCGGCGCGCCGACGGCGAGCCGCCCCCGGAAACCGGTGCCGCCGCCTCGTCGCCGGGCGCCGCCGAACGGGCGACGACCGGAACCGCCGTCACCTCTGGTGGGTGATCGCACCCGTCGCTCCGGCCCACGAGCTCCTCGTCGAGCCCCAGCGCGCACACGATCTCGGTGGCCGACGGGAGCAGCGACACGATCCGCATCGCCGCAGTGTACGCAGGCGCGGCGCCGCGGATCCGGGGCCGCGGTTCGCGACGAAGCGACGACCGGAGCACGCCGCGAGGACCCGACGACGTGACCCCCGAAGCCCGCCGAGAGGCCCCGACGTGTGACGCCGGGGCCTCGGGAGCGACGCCGGTCGACGCGAGCGCCGCGGCCGCGAACCGCCCGGTCAGGCCGGGCGAACGTGGCCGAGGATCAGGCCGGCTTGAGCGAGTTCACCTGTGCGCGGGCCGCGTCCTTGTCGGTGTACCAGAGCGCGTTGAGGGGCGTGTACGCGGTCCACTCGGCGGGGACGGAGTCCTCCGCGAAGATCGCGTTCACCGGACACTCCGGCTCGCACGCGCCGCAGTCGATGCATTCGTTCGGGTCGATGAAGAGCGTACGGTCGATACCCTCGTCGAAGTGGATGCAGTCCACGGGGCAGACCGAGACGCAGGCCTGGTCCATGACATCGACGCACGGCTCGGCGATCACATAGGTCATCGGGGCTCTCCTAGTCTCCACGTCGTCAACGCGGCCGCGGTCATGTTACGACGCGGAGCCTACGACGCGGAGCGATCCCGGAGCGGCCCGCGAGCACGAATCGGTGGTCACAGAGCCGCGGCGAACGTCCCCGACGACAGATCAGGAAGCGCGAGCAGCCGACCTCGCGCCCGGTGCGGTCACGTCGATGTCACGCCCACCGGCGGCCCTCCGGAGAGGCAGGCGCCTCCGCCGGATGCCAGCGCCTGCCCGCGAGCACGGGCGCCGTCGACCCCGCCTTCCATCTCCTGCCGGCGAGCCATTCGTCGCCCGGCGCCGACCGCCAGCGCCGGCCGGCGACCAGTTCGTCGATGTCGCGTGCCTGCGTCCACCGGCGCCCCGCGATCGTCTGCTCGAGACCAGGCCTCGCTCCGTCTCCCCTCGACGAGAGGGTCCACGACGCCGGGGCGGATGCCGGGCGGGCGAGCCCGAGGACGACGACGATGGCGATCCCCGCCAACCACGCCAACACGACCAGCAGCGCGAATCTCGCCGCGTCCGCCCACGGCTCCCGCGCCCGATGCGCTCGCACCTTCTCCAACCTCCCTCGGCCGTCCTGACGCCGGCCACCGGCGTCCTCGAAGGCTATCGGGGGCGACTCATCGCGGACTTTGCACCGGCTTCACTGCGACTTATCAGGGGGCCCGGTGAGCAAGCTGCCCCCGGTGAGCAAGCTGCCCCCGGTGAGCAAGCGGCGCACGGTGAGCAACCGCGGCGAAGGCGAGAGACGGCGGGCAGGCGAGGCGGAAGAGCGCGTGGACGGTGCCTACATCCCCTGTGGCGTGTAGTTCGGGTCGAGGTACTTCTCCGGGTCGTCCTGGAACTCGAGCATGCAGCCCTTGCCGCAGAAGTAGTACGTCGTGCCCTCGTGCTCGAGCGTCCACTTCGCCGTCGCGGTGTCCACTTCCATCCCGCAGACGGGGTCGATCGCCGTCGCCATGTCGTTATCCGTCGCCATGTCGTCCTCCGTTGTGCGCCCGGCGCTGCGCTGGGGTGCGCCGATACTCCCGCCCAGTATAGGCCGCGGGGGACGAAGCCAGGCTGCCCGCTCGGACCCTCGACCGCTCGCGGTCCCGTCGGTCGCGGTCGACCGTTCGCGGTCCGGTCGGCCGCGGTCCGGACCCTCACTCGTCGCGGTCGGGCCGGTCGGGGTCCGGACCCTCACTCGTCGCGGTCGGGCCGCACCATCTCTGGACGGTCGTCCGAGCCGACCAGCCGGTTCCACAGGTCGTGGCCGACCTCGTGCTTCGCGACGCATGTGCGCCTTCTGCGGTGCGCGGTGGAGGATCGGCCGAGGCCGCTCGACTGACCGGAGGCCGCGCGGCCGCTCGCGTTGCGGCCGCGTCCGCATGCCGCAGCGGGCGCCGCAACGTCGAGTACAGGGGCCGACGCTATGCTGCCGGGATGACGGAGCGACGCGGACCCCAGTCGCAGCTTCCGCCGCAGGCGACGGCCGACAGGAAGCTGCTCCAGACCAAGCCCTACCAGGACGTGTCGTTCCTCGAGACGGACGCGTGGCGCTCGCTGCGGATCCTCGGCGAGTTCGTCAGCGGGTTCGAGACGCTCGCGCGCCTCGGCCCCGCCGTGACCGTGTTCGGATCGGCCAGGACGCTGCCGAGCGACCCGATGTATCGCGCCGCGACGATGCTGGCGAAGGGCCTCGCGGAAGCGGGCTTCACGGTGATCACCGGCGGCGGACCGGGGATCATGGAAGCTGCCAACAGGGGGGCACAGCAGGGCGGTGGGCTCTCGGTCGGGTGCACGATCGAGCTGCCCCACGAGCAGCGGGTCAACGACTACACCGACCTCTCCGTCAGCTTCCGCTACTTCTTCGTCCGGAAGATGATGTTCGTGAAGTACGCGCAGGGGTTCGTGATCTTCCCCGGCGGGTTCGGGACGCTCGACGAGCTGTTCGAATCGATCACGCTCGCCCAGACGGACAAGATCGCGCACTTTCCCGTCGTGCTCATCGGGACGGCGTACTGGAAGGGGCTCTTCGACTGGATGCAGACGCGGGTCGCGGCCGAGGGCAAGATCGACGGCGGCGATCTCGGGTTGATGCGCGTGACCGACGACGTCGACGAGGCGGTCTCCCTGATGGTCGAGTCGCGTGCCCGGCGCGAGTCCGCCAGGGCCGGCGACGAGCCGGACGAGGACGACGTCGTGCGGGAGGTCGCCCCGAGGCGCACCCGGATCTGACCGACCGAGGATGAGCCGGCCGCGGCGCATGGCGCACCCGTCGAGGCCGCGGCCGCGTCGCGTGCCCCGCGGCGGCCCCGGTCAGGGCGTGCAGGCCTCGGTGCTGACCGCCCGCGTGCTCCCGATCGCGCCGGCGACGTCCGACCTGACCTCGGCGATCGAGAGCGCGTAGCCGACCGATGCTGTCGAGCGCGCCCGGGCGAACACGACGCCCGCCACCCGGCCGTCGGAGGTCACGAAGGGGCCGCCGCTGTCACCGGCCTGAACGTCAGCGGCGAGCTCGATCACGACGCGCGTGACCGAGCTCTGCCCGTAGATGTCGAAGCCTGTCGCGGTGAACGTGTCGCGCACCGCCCCGGGCACGGCGACGAGGCCGCCGCCCCCGGGGTGTCCGAGCGCGACCCCGACCGTACCGGACGCGGGCGCCGACGTGGCGAGCGGCAGCGGCGGCACCGACACTCCGGGCGCGTAGAGCAGCGCGACATCCACCGCCGGGTCGTAGAACACGACGCGTGCCCCCGTCGACGCACCGCTGTTCGCGATCACCGCGGTGGTGCCGCGCTCGCCGGCCACGACGTGCGCGTTCGTGACGATGTACGCCGGCGCGATCGCGAACCCGGTGCCGGACAGACGCAGACCGCACGCGTCCCCGACGACCTCGACGGTCGACGGGGCGACGCGGTCGGCGAGGGCCGCCACGCTCGCGTCCGTCGGAACGGGAACGGACGGACCGACCGGACCGCCGAGGAACTGGAAGACCTGCGGGAGCCCGACCGGATCGAGGAGCGCCCGCATCCGGCCGAGCACCGGAGCGGGCGAGGGCAGCGCCGTCCGGACGGCCGTCACGACGGTCGACTGCTCGATCTGATCCGAGATCGTCTGCGACGGCCCGACGGCGAGGATCGGCGCGAGGAACCAGACGGCAAGCACGACCTGCGTCGCGCCGAGCAGCAGGCCCGCGCCTCGATCGATCCCGGCGAGCGGCGTGCGGCCGATGCGCCGGACGACGGCCGCCGCGACGGCCGAGCCGAACGCCTGTCCCGTCGCGAGCGCGAGCAGCAGGAACACCAGGACGAGGACTGCCCGCAGGAACCGGTCGAGCGTCGGGAGCGCGGCGGCCACCTCGGGCAGGACGGACACCGCGGCGAGCGCTCCGATCCCGGCTCCGAGCAGGCTGAGGGCCTGGGCGACCGCCCCCTGGCGCAGGCCGCTCAGCGCGCCAGCCGCGATCGTCAGCAGCAGGATCACGTCGAGCGCGTCGAGTTTCACGTCGGGCATGGTATCGATCCGGGCGTCACGCCCCGGTCGCAGCGGCGTCGCGGGCCGTGACAGCGAGCCGCATCCGGACGAGCGGCAGGCAGCCGATCAGCGCGACGTCGTCGCCGAGCGCAGCGGGCACGATGCGCACGCGCCGGGCGGGGGTCCTGAACGCCACGGACCGGACTGCCTCACGCGCCGGATCGAGCAGCCGATCGCCCTGCCCGCGCGCGACCGACCCGCCGACCACGACGAGCGTCGGGTCGAAGACGTCGACGATCGTGACCATGGCGGCCGCGAACGCCCGCCGGGCGTGCGCCATGATCGCCGCGGCCTCGCGGTCGCCGGCCTCCTCGGCGACCGCGACGTCGACCGCCGACAGCTGCTCGATCCCCTCGCGATCCGCCGTCGCCGCGAGGAGCCCGGCCGCCCCGGCGCGGACCGCCTCCCGCGCCGCCCGCGCGATCCCCGATCCGGACGCGATCCCCTCGAGATGCCCGCGAGCCCCGCAGCCGCACGCCTGCCCGTCGAGCTCGACCAGAAGGTGGCCGAGCTCCCCGGCGGTGCCATCGGGCCCGTGCAGCAGCTCACCGGCGGCGAGGATCGCGCCGCCGATCCCGGTCGAGACCGTCAGGTAGACGACGTCCGGGACGTCGCGCGCGGTCCCGAAGGCGTGCTCCCCGAGCAGCGCGACGTTCGTGTCGCGGTCGAGGAACACGGGCAGGCCGAGCCGGCGCGAGAGCTCGGCGGAGACGGGCACGTCCCGGAACGACGGGTGCGCGTTCGGCGGGTCGACGATGACGCCCGCGACGGGGTCGAGCGGGCCGATCGCCGAGATCCCGATCGCGAACGGCGGCAGCACACGCGAGAGACGGCCGCCGCCCGGCGCCCTTCCCTCCCCCACCCGCGGCGCGGCATCCGCCTCACCGCGGACGGCCCGCAGCAATCCCTCCGCCGTGTCGAGGACGGCGGCCGGACCGCGCTCCGTGGCGGTCCTCGCCTCGGCGCGCGCGAGGAGCGTGCCGTCCGGCCCGACGAGCGCGGCGCGCAGCCGGCTGGCTCCGAGATCGAGCGCGAGCACGGGAGCCTGGTCCATCACGGGAGCCGGGTCCATTCGGCAATTATCGGCCGCGTCGATTGCCGGGTGCGGCGCCCATGCGCGGGCGCCGCGGCGCGCGGTCAGATGTCGGCGTCGGGCCGGCTCTGGCGGGGAAGGTGGCGGAGCAGCGCCGCGGGGACCCAGGCGAGCGTCGGCACCCGGCGTGGGGTGTGCGGGCGCGGACGCGCGAGGTCGCGAGGCCGCTCTGCGGGCGGGGCGGGCGGCAGCGGTGGCATGGGGACGGGGACCTGGCGGCGCGCGCCGACCTCCTCCCACGCCCGCGGGCGCGCCGTGGTCGGGCGCCACTCGGACGTATCCGACGGCAGCAGCCGGCCCTCGAACACCGCGGCGAACGTCTCGCCGTCGATCCGCTCGTGCTCGACGAGATACGCCGCCACCCGTCGCAGGCGCGGCATCTCCCGGACGAGCGTCCGCCGGGCCTCCGCGTACGCGTCATCGAGGATCGCGGCGATCGCGCGCGCCATCGCCGCCGTCACTTCGGTCGGCAGCGACGCGCCGTCCTGCACGACCCGGAACGACATCGAGCCGCGTCCGGAAACGCCGGCATCGCTGGCTTCGGGATCGGCGCCCATGCCCCACCGCGTGACCATCTGCGTCGCGAGCCGGTCGGCCTTCTCGAAGTCGTTCGACGCGCCGCCGGTGACCTCCTCGAACAGCAGCTCCTCGGCCGCGCGGCCGCCCATCAGCGCGACGAGCGTCGCACGGAGGTCCGATTCGGACGGCAGGTCGTTGTCCTCCTGCGAGCTGACGGTGACGCCCAGCGCCTCGCCGTGCGCGAACAGGCTGATCTCCTCGACCCGGCGCTTCTCGCCCCACACGCGCCCGCAGATCGCGTGCCCGGCCTCGTGCGCGGCAATGATCGCGCGCTCGCGCTCGTCCATCGACCGCACCCGGCTCGTCCCGACGGCGACCTTGAGCCAGCCGTCGCGGACGTCCGAGGGTGACACCGACTCCCCGGCACGCCGCGCGGCAAGGATGGCCGCCTCGTTGAGCACGTCGGCGAGCTCGGCACCGGAGAAGCCCGCGCTGCGCCGCGCGAGGTTCTCCAGGTCGACGTCGCCCTCGAGCGGCTTGTTGCGCGCGTGAACCGCGAGGATCGCACGCCGCGCGACAACGTCGGGAAGCCCGACGTGGATCTTTCGCGTGAAGCGACCCGGTCGCAGCACCGCCGGGTCGAGCGTGTCGTGCCGGTTGGTGGCGGCCATGACGACGAGCTGATCCGTGGTCCCGAAGCCGTCCATCTCGACGAGCAGCTGGTTGAGCGTCTGCTCGCGTTCCTCGTGGCTGTTGATGCCGCCGCGCGCCTTCGCGAGTGCATCGAACTCGTCGATGAACAGCACGGCACGGCCGTACCGGCGAGCGTGAGAGAACAGCTCGCGGACGCGGCTGGCGCCCACCCCCACGAACTTCTCCACGAACTGGGACCCCGACGCCGCGAGGAACGGCACGCCCGCCTCGGTCGCGACCGCCCGCGCGAGCATCGTCTTGCCCGTCCCGGGCGGTCCCCAGAGCAGCACGCCCCGGGGGCTCGTCGCGCCCAGCCGCGCGAACCGCGCCGGGTCGCGCAGGAACTCGATCGTCTCGACCAGCTCGACCTTCGCTTCTTCGCACCCGGCGACGTCATCGAGCCGGACGCCACGAGCCGGTTCGCCCTGCGCGGGGCCTGGCACGATGGCGGTGAAGGTCGTCCGCGAGCGATCGCCCCGGACGCGGCCCCGCGCCCAGCGGTGGACGGCGATCGCGATCATCGACACGAGCCCGACGAGCAGCAGGACCATGAGGATCATCGAAGCCGGACCCGTGTCCCCCGACGTGTCCGAAGCGGTCACCCCCGTCCCGGCCAGCGACGCGGCGTCGATCGTCAGCAGGGATCCGTAACCCATCGTCGAGAGCGTCCGGACCGCGTCGGCCGCCGACACGCTGAGCAGCACCGTCACCTGGGAACCGTCACGTTCGGTCGCAACGAGGTTGTCCGCGGAGGCCGGGTCCGTGCCGATCGACGTGAGGTCACCGGCTCGCGCGTGGTCGACGAGCTGGGACAGCGTCCACGTCGCGGGCTCGCCGGACGCGGCGGGAGCGAGCCCGTTCGGCGATGGCGCCGCCGTGATCGCGACGACGAACACGCCGACGAGCACGGCAGCGCCCACGAGGCCGAGGGCCACGATCCGCGGCCGGCGATCGAGAAGGCCCATCAGGCCGTGCGGGGAGCGAGGACGCATGATCGACCGAGCGTACCGGCGCACC
>JAKAAV010000082.1 GCA_021802185.1 Chloroflexota bacterium
CGTACGTGAAACCGGGGCCGGCGTCGCCGATGATGACCGCGGCAACGGGCGCCGATCCGTCACGGGCGACCGCCGATTGCGGCGGGCCGAGTCCCGATCCGTTCCGCCCGAGCGCGGATTCGTCGCGCACCGCCGCCGACGCCTCGTCGTCTCCGATCAGCCACTGCCCGTCGAACTCGCGCAGGCCGTCGGGCGCGGCGAGGACGTAGAGCCGGCGTCCGTGCCAGCGGCGTGCGGCGAGCGCGGCGGTCGCGGACAGCGCAGTGACGATCTCGTCGGCGGCGACCACGATGCCGGCGCCGCTCAGCCGCGCCGCCAGGCTGTCGCGGCTCCAGAGCGAACTGTTCGTGAGGAACCGGAACGGGATGCCGCGCGCCCGAAGGGACGCAACGGCAGCGCCGGCGCCTTCGATCGGCCGGCCGCGCAGGACGACGACGCCGTCCATGTCGAGCAGGACCGCCCGCACACCCGCGAGCGCCTCGCACAGCCGATCGTGTGGATCGGCCGTCGACGGAAGCGCGCGAGGCAGGACGGCGGTCGGAGCCTCGTGAAGCGCCGAGGACCGGACCGGCACGGCACCCGGCGACCCGGACGTCGTGCCCGAGGGGGTCTTCGCCGGCACCGCGTCCGGCGACGCGGACGTCGCGCCCGAGGGGGTCGTCGCCGGCTCGCGGTCCCCGGTCACGCCCGGCTCAGTGGGAGGCCTGGACCGCGCGGAAGCAGTCCGAGCAGTAGACCGGGCGATCCATGCGCGGCTTGAACGGCACCTGCGCCGTGTTGCCGCAGCGAGAGCAGATCACGGCAAAGTACTCGCGGATCGGGCGGTCGCCGCCCCGCTCATAGCCCCGCGGGCCGCCGATCTCGCGCATGTCATATCCGCCCGACTCACGGGCCGCCCGCCGGCTGGCGCGGCAGCTCGGGCAGCGCCGGGGGTCGGAGGTGAACCCCTTCTGCTGGTAGAACTCCTGATCCGCGGCGGAGTGGACGAACTCGACTCCACAGTCGACGCAGGCCAGGGTTCGATCGACGTAGGACACCCGGGTGCCTCCTGAGCGCGTGGTACGGAACATGCCGTCGGTGGCACCGAGGGGAACGGGCGGACGTAAGGCCGCGACGCGCGATGGATCGGAACGGGCGCCGCGCGACCCAGGTGTCTGCCGAGGTCCCTGAGCGGGGCGCACCGGTTGCCGGGGAAGACTAGCACCGGCCGTCGCAGGGGGACAAGCCGCCGTGACGGGCGGAGCGGCGCGACTCCGGTCCGCGCGGCCCCTTCGCGCCGGGGCCCGAGGGTGGCACAATGCGGCAGAGACGGCGGCCGCACCTGGGCCGGGAGACGTGCGTGCCGGCGTCGCTTCGAGGTTGTTCGGGCCGGGAGCGCTCGGGACCGGTTCCGGACCCTGGCGGGCTGGGGAGCCCTGAACGGAGGGAGACCGGGAGATGCTCCGCCTCCTGCACCTGTCGGACGCGCACCTGGGTGCCGCGCACCCGGAGCTCGGGCCCGCGGGCACGCGCCAGCGCGAGCGCCAGTGGGACGCGCTCGAGCGTGCGCTCGGCCTCGCCGTCTCCGAGCGCTGCGCGCTGGTCATCGTGGCCGGCGACCTCTTCGCCACGAACGCGCAGCCGCGGCGCGCCGTCGAGCGGGCGGGACGGGCGCTCGCCCGCGCGGTGTCGGCCGGCGTGACGGTCGCGCTGCTGCCGGGCGACTCGGACGCGGACGGGCCGTCGTCGGCGTATCGGACGTGGGACCTGGCCGCGCTCGGCGGCGTTTCGGATGCGGACCGGCTCCACGTGCTCGACCCGCACCGGCCCCCGCTCGTGCTCCCGGCGCTCGACGTCGCGATCCGGGCGTACGTGGTCGAGGAAGGCTCGTCGATCGACGAGACGCTGGTGGCGCCTCGCGACGAGGACGAGCCGGGCGTCCGCTGGAAGGTGGGCGTCGCGCACGTCCCGGAGGGGGCTGCGCCACCCTCCGACGCCGCGCTCGCCGCTTCCGGTCTCGACTACCTGGCCCTCGGCGGGTCGATGACGCTGCGAAGCGCGGGCGGCGGCGCGGGCAGCTTCGGCGATCCCGGTCCCATCGAGTCGATGTCGGCCGCCGGCGACGTCGGGCACGCGCTGCTCGTCACGATCGACGAGCGGGCGCGGGACCTGGTGCGGGTCGAGGCTCGGGCGGTCGGACGGACGAGGCGGCTCCGCCTCGAGCTCCCCGCGACCGACTTTGCCGACGAGGCCGCGCTCGCCGGCCACCTCGCCGCCCTCGGCGATCCCGACCTCGCGTGCGACGTCCGGCTGACCGGGCTCCGCGGCCCCGAGCTCCGCATCGACGAGGCGGCGCTCGAGGCCCGCCTCGGGCCCGGGTTCTTCCACCTCCGCATCGTCGACGCCGCCACGGCGTCGCCGCCCCCGCCGCCGGAACCCGTCCCGGAATCGATCGCGGGCGCGTTCGTTCGCGACGTGGGGAGCCGGATGGCGGCCGCGGTCGCCGAGGGTCGCACGGCGGACGCGCGCGAGCTGGGCGAAGAGCTCGAATGGGGGACGCGGCTCCTCGCGGCCTCCACCGGCATGCCGGTCTGAGGGAGGAACGCGATGCGCATCACGCGGCTGCACCTCCGGGAGCTCCAGCGGCACGCCGATCTCGAGATCCGGCCCGCGCCCGGGTTCACCGTCGTCCGCGGGGCGAACGAGGCCGGGAAATCGTCCGTCCGGCGCGCCATCGAGCTCGCGCTGTACGGGCGAACGACCGAACAGGACGCGCAGCTCCGGCGCTGGCAGGCCGACGGCCGCGCGCCGACGTCCGTCGACCTCGACGTCGAGGCCGACGGGGACGAGGAGATCCCGTTCCGGATCGCGAGGAAGCTCGCGCCCGCGCCGCAGCTCGAGCTGCAGGTCCCCGACGGCCGACTCGACGGCGACGCCGCACAGCGACGCATCGGGGAGCTGACGCGGCTCCCGACGCTCGGGTTCTTCCGCTCGGTCGCCGTCCTCGACCACGCCGACGTCGCGACGCTCGCCCGCGACGACGCACCGTTCCGGGAGCGCCTCGGCGCGTCCGTGTCGGCAGGTGACCGTGCCTTCGCGCGCAACCTCCGCGAGCTCGACGGTCTCGTCGCCGCGATCGACGGGGCGGGCCTCCCCGCGCCCGGTCCCCTTGCCGCGGCCGACGCGGAAGTCGCGCGGCTCGAGCGGGACGTGGCGGCGGGCCAGGAGTCGCTGCAGCGGCTGCTCGCCGACCAGGAAGCGCTGTGGAACGCCCAGACGGAGCTGGCCGAGACCGAGGCCCAGCTCGAGAGCGACCGCGAGCTGCTCGCCACGGCCGAGGAGGCCGTGCGGCTGCTGGCCGAGCAGGAGGAGGCCGACAGCCGCCACGAGCGATTCCAGCGGGCGGTCGTCGTCCGAGAGGAGATCGCGGACAAGGAGTCGACGCACCCCTCCACCGTGCCCGTCGCGGTGCTCCGCGAGGGGGCGGCGCGGCTCCGGCAGCTCGAGCGGACGATCGCCGAGCTGACCGCGGAGCTGGGCGACGAGGTCACGGTCCAGGGCGAGATCATGCGGCCGGCGCCACGCTGGCGGCCGCTCGCGATCGGCGCGATCGTGCTCGCCGTCATCGGGATCGCGATCGCGCTCCTGACGCCGATGCCGCTGCCCGTGCTCGGGATCGTGGTCGCGCTCGCCGGCGTCGGGTCGGCCTGGCTCGCGATGCGCCGCCGCCGGCTCGCGTTCGACGTCAACTACCAGAAGCACCTCCGCGAGGAGCAGGTGAGCCGCCGGCTGCGGGGTCGCTCGGCGATCGAGGAGCAGCTCCGGCAGAACCAGAAGGCGCGCGAGGCCCAGCTCGCGGGGCTCGGCGTGCGGGATTCCGCCGCGGCCGAGGACCTGCTGAACCAGGAGGAGGCGCACGTCGCCCGGATCGAGCAGCTTCGGGCGGAGTTCACGACCCTGCTCGGCGATCCGCCGGAGCGGGAGGACGTCGCGGTGCTCCGGGATCGAGCGGCGGCCGACGGAGAGCTGCGGCGCCAGCTGCTCGGGCAGATGGGCGAGATCGGGAAGCATCCGGCGGGGCACCGCGCGCGGTACGACGCCGCGGTCGCCGCCGGCGAGATCGCCCTGGCCAGGGCGCAGGAGCGGGTCTCCGCTGCGCGCGACTCGGTCGAGTCGACGACGGCCGATCCGGACGTGGTGAGCGCGCTCGTCGAGGCGCTCGAGGAGGCCCGGTTGCGCCGGGACCGGCTGGCCCGCCGCCGCCGGATCCTCGCCGGAACGCTCGATGCGCTCCGCTCCGCCGAGGCCGCGACGATGCGGGAGGCGGCGCGCTTCGTCGAGCGGCGCATGCAGCGGGACGTCGAACGGATCACCGGCGGGCGGTACCGCCGGGTCCAGGTGGACGACGCCGACCTGTCGATCCGGCTGTGGTCTCCCGAGCGGGGCGACTGGGTCGACGCGCGCGCGCTGTCGGCCTCGACGCTCGCGCTCGTCCACATCGCGGCGCGGCTGGCGCTCGCGCGACAGGTGACCGGCTTCGTCCGGCCGTTCCTCGTGCTCGACGATCCGTTCCTGGGCTTCGACCGCGACCGCGCCACGCGAGCGGCGGCACTGCTGCGGGAGCTCGCGGCCGAGCACCAGGTGCTGTACCTGACCGAGGACGACCGCTACGACGCGCTCGCGGACCTCGTGGTCGAGCTTCCGGAGCCGGCCGAGGTGGACGCCGGACGCGCTGCCGCGGGGGCCGTCTGAGCCTCGCCGGCCTCGGGTTCGCGCTCGCCGCGGCACTGAGCTGGGGCTTCGGCGACTTCGCGGGCGGCGTGGCGAGCCGCCGTGCCGGCGCGATGCTCGTCGGCCTCGCGATGGAATCGGTCGGAATCGGGTTCGCGCTCGCGTTTGCGCTGATCTCCGGCGACCCGTTTCCGAGCGCAGCGGGTGCCGGCTGGTCGCTGGTCGCGGGAATCGCCGGGGTCATCGGCCTGCTCGCCTTCTACCGCGGCCTCGCCACCGGCTCGATGAGCCTCGTCGCGCCGGTGGCGGCGGTCGTGGGCGCCGGCCTCCCGGTGATCGCGGGCTGCATTTTCGGCGAGCAGCTCGCTCCCGGGCAGGTGCTCGGGATCCTCGCCGCGCTCGGGGCCGTCGGCCTCGTGTCGCGGCCGGTCGAGGGTGACGACGGCGCCGCGCGCGGGGGCGTCTGGCTCGCGCTGTTCGCCGGGCTCGGGTTTGCCGGCTACTTCGTCGGCATGGACAGGGCGATCGCGGCCGGCGCGGGAACGTGGTGGCCGCTGCCGCTCGCACGTGCGGGGTCGATCGTCGTGACCGGTGCCGGGCTCGTCGCGACCGGCCAGGCCCGGGGTCTTCGCCGCGTGGCGACGCCGCTGATCCTCGTCTGCGGCCTCGGCGACACGCTCGGGAACCTCGGGTTCCTCGCGGCGCGCTCGATGGGCTCGCTCGGGCCGTCCGCGGTCGTCGCGTCGCTCTACCCGGCCGTCACCGTCGTGCTCGCGTGGCTGTTCCTGTCCGAGCGACTCTCGCGCCAGCATCTCGCCGGCGTCGCGCTCGCGTTCGCCGGGATCGTGCTGATCGCGCTGCCTGGATAGGTGAGGGCCCGGCCGGGGCGAGCGTGCCTCCCGCCGCGCGTCGGCCACGGACGTCGTCACCTGGGCCGTCCGGCCTCGCGGCCGCCTTTCCGCCCCGGACGTCGTCGCCTGGCTCGTGCCTACGGCGCGACGCGTGCGTCGATCACCCACCCCCAGCGCAGCACCCGGACGGCGACGAGCACGCCGAACGCGGCGAGCGCCAGGATCGCCGCCGCGGCGATGGACGCGTCGAGGTTCCCGCCCTCGAACTGTGCGTAGACGAGGAGTGGCAGCGTCTGCGTCCTTCCGCCGATGTTGCCGGCGAACATGATCGTCGCCCCGAACTCGCCGAGCGACCGGGCCCAGGCCATCACGAGGCCGGCCGCGAGCGCGGGCCGCGCGAGGGCGAGCGTGACGTGGCGGACCACCCCGGCCTCGCTCGCGCCGTCGACGCGGGCCGCGTCCTCGACCGAGCGATCGACGCCCGCGAACCCCGTCCTGGCACTGCGCACGAAGAACGGCGCCGCGACGAACGACTGCGCCAGGACGACGGCGGCGGTCGTGAACGGCAGCGTGATCCCGGCATCCGAGAGCGGGCGCCCCAGCACCCCCTCGCGCCCGAACGCGAGCAGCAGGGCGAGGCCGGCGACCGAGGGTGGCAACACGATCGGCAGGTCGACGAGCGCCTCGACCATCGAGGCGCCCCGGAACGAGCGTCGCGCGAGCACCCATGCGAGCGGCAGGCCGAACACGAGCGTGATCACGAGGCTCACGGCGGTCGTGGCGAGGCTCAGCCCGAGCGCCTGCAGGACCGGCGCCGTGACCGCGGACGCGATCGAGCCGCCGACCACGGCACGGCCCACGAGCGCCGCGACGGGCAGGGCCAGGAACACGAGGCCGGCTGCCACGGCCGCGGCAACGACGACACCGGCAGCCGGCAACGATCGCGGGAATGGTGCCCCGCGCGTGGTCCGCGCCGCGACCTCGGTGCGCGTCACGGCGGCGGTGGCAGGAAGCCGTACCGGGCGAGGACGGTGCGTCCGGCCGAACCGGCAAGCCACGACAGGAACGCGTGCGCGTCGGCGAGGTGCGCCGACGTCCCGACGACCACGCCGTCGTAGGTGGCCGGGACGTTTGCCGCTGCGGGGATCGCAATGGCGCGCACCTGCGTCGACGCCTTCGCGTCGGTCACGTACACGATCGCGGCGTCGCCCTCTCCGAGCGCCACCTTCGCGACCACCGCCGACACGTCGTCCTCGTGCGAGACGACGTTCGCCTCGTAGCGCGCCGCGAAGTCGATCCCGTACCCTGGCTGCCGCGCGAGGTTGTGCACCACCTGCTCGGCGTACTTCGTGATCGGCACCTGCGACCCGGCCGCGACGACTCGGACGCCGGGGCGCGCCAGGTCGGCGGGGGAGGCGATGCCGGCCGGGTTCGACGCGGGCACGATGACGGTCAGCTCGTTGCCGGCGAACGGCGTTGCGGCTCCGTCCGTGAGCTTCTCGCTGACGAGCGCCGTGGCGTTCGCGGTGTCCGCCGAAAGGAACACGTCGGCGGGCGCCCCCTGCTCGATCTGGACGCGCAGCGCGGACGAGGCGCCGGGCGACACGGTCACGGTGATCCCCGGGTGGGAGGACTCGAACGCGGGAACGGCTGCGGACAGTGCGGTCGACAGCGACGCCGCGGCGAACACGACGAGGCGCGTCGAGGACGGCCGGGCGGTCGCGGAGAGCGCCGAACCGCACGCGGAAACGGTCGCGAGCGCAAGCAGCAGCGCGGCCGCGGAGGTGACGAATCTCATCGGTTCGGAGAGGGATCGGAGTCCGGCGCCTGGCCGAGGGCATTCCCGGCACCGGCCGGTGCCGGCTCGCCGTCCGCGGGCTCAGCCGCCTCGGCGGCCCGCCCCGCCACCGCGCGCGGAGGCCTCGCGGCCGGCGCTTCGACGATGACGTTCGTCGCCTTGACGACGCCGACGGCCTCCCGTCCGACCTCCAGCCCGAGCTCGTCGACCGCCTCCGACGTCATGATGCTGACGACCCGGTGCGGTCCGGCGCGGATCTCGACGACGGCGATCGGGTCGTTGCGCTGGATGCGCGTCACGATCCCGGGAAAGCGGTTCCGAGCCGACTGCGGGACGGGCGCATCCTCGGTCGGCGACGGGCGCTCTCCGAGCAGGCGCGTGACCTCGGAGAGGGGCACGAGCCGCTGCCCGCCCTCGGACCGCCGGACGCGGAGGCGCCCCTCGCTCTCCCAGCGGCGGAGGGTGTCGAGCGACAGGCCGAGCATCTCGGCGGCCGTGCCGACGCGAACCTCCGGATCGCGCGCGACTTTGGCATCGCGCCCGGCCTGCGGCTCGCCCGCAATCCTCGGATCGCGCGCCGGCCAGGGGTGCCGGGCATTCGGGTCGGGCGACTCACCCGCGCGGGTGTCGCTCATGTCAGTGCTCTCATACCCCGGTATTGTGCCCGAAAGGATGACGACTGCCTAGGGTTCAGTGGAGCACCTGGGCGCGCCGTCCCACCCGCGTCCGGTACGCCG
>JAKAAV010000083.1 GCA_021802185.1 Chloroflexota bacterium
ACGGCATCGTGATCTCGGGCGACCTCGGGACGATCAAGCCCGACCCGGCGATGTTCCGGGCGCTGCTCGACCGCCACGGCCTCCGGCCCGGGGGCACGGCCTACGTCGACGATTCGGCACCGAACGTGGCGGCGGCCGGGCGGCTCGGGCTCGTCGCGATCCTGTTCCGCGACCCGGCCTCGCTGCGTCGCGAGCTCGCCGAACTGGGGCTGCCCATCGCGCCATGACCGCGACCGTCGGGGTCGCCGGCGCCTATGATCGGCGAACGGAGGCGCCGGTGGACGGCCGGCGGGCCCGATCGAACGACAGGAGCGGAGCGCGTGCGATTCGACGCGGTTCCGGCGGTGACACCGTGAGCGCGCAGCTTCGCGCCGGCATCGTCGGGACGGGATTCATCGGGGAGACCCATCTCGGGGCGTGGACGGCGGAGGGCGTGACGACCGTCGTGTACGACGTGGACTCGGCGCGCGCCGACGAGCTCGCGGGTCGCTTCGGCGCGACGACGGCCTCCTCGCTCGGCGAGCTGTTCGAGGCGGTCGACGTCGTCGACGTGTGCACGCCGACGCACCTGCATGCGCCGGTCGCGATCGCGGCGGCGAAGGCCGGGCGGCACGTCATCTGCGAGAAGCCGATGGCACGGACGGCCGCCGACGCGGAGGCGATGCTCGACGCGGCCCGCGAGGCGGGCGTCCGCCTGCTGGTCGGCCACGTCGTGCGGTTCTTCCCCGAGTACGTCGCGGCACGCGACGCCGTCCTCGCCGGGCAGATCGGCGACCCGGGCGTGCTCCGCCTGACCCGCGCGAGCTTTCGGCCGCGCCAGCCGGCGGGCCACTGGTTCTTCGACCACGCGAAGTCGGGCGGGATTGTCCTCGACCTGATGATCCACGACCTGGACTACGCGCGGTGGGTGGCCGGCGAGGTCGTCGCGGTCGAATGCCGCTCGGCGATCGTCGATCGGCCGGAGGCGGGCGTCGACCACGCCGTCGCGATCCTCACCCACGCGTCGGGCGCGATCAGCCACGTCTCGGCGTCCTGGGCGTACGCGCCGCCGACGTTTCGGACCGCCTTCGAGATCGCGGGTTCCCACGGCCTGATCGAGCACGACTCCGCGTTCACCGCGCCGGTCACGCCATACCTGCTGGCCTCGGGCGATGGCGCCACGACCACGGCGCTCGCGGACACGTCGCTGAACGGCGACCCGTTCCGGCATGAGCTGGCCGAGTTCGCGAGGGCGATGGTGGACGGGACACCGACCCGGACGAGCGCGCAGGATGCCCTCGCGACGCTCCGGCTGGCGCTTGCGGCCGACCAGTCGGCCCACGAGGGCGGCCGGGTGGTCCGGCTCGATCCGGCGGAGGCGGTGCGATGACCGGGCACGAACGACGCGCCGCAGCCGGCAACGTCCGCATCGGCGTCCTCTCGATGGAGCACGTGCACGCGAGGTCGTACGTGCCGCTGCTCGCCGATCTGCCGGGCGTGGACCTCGCCGGGATCTGGGACGCGAACCCCGAACGTGCCTCGTCGGCCGCCGGAGGCGCCGGTACGCGCGCGTTCGGATCGGTCGCCGGCCTCCTCGAGCAGGTCGACGCCGTCGTGGTGACCGCGCCGAACGCCGAGCACCGGGACCTCGTGGAGCAGGCGGCCGTTGCGGGCGTCGACGTCCTGTGCGAGAAGCCGCTCGCGACGAACGTTCCGGACGCGCGCGCGATCGTGGACGCGTGCGAGCGCGCCGGGGTGCTGCTGATGACCGCGTTCCCGTCGCGCTGGAACCCGGCTGTCCGGACGCTGCGGTCCACGATCGTGGCCGGCGGCCTCGGCGAGGTCGTGGCGCTCGAAGGCGTGAACACCGGCGCCATGCCGGACATCCATGCCGCGTGGTTCGTCGACCCGGCGCGCTCCGGCGGCGGTGCCGTGACCGACCACGTCGTGCACCTGGCGGACCTGTACCGCTGGATGCTCGGGTCGGAGGTCGTCGAGGTCTACGCGGTCGCGAACCGCATCCTGCAGGAGCACTTCGACGGGGTCGAGACCGGGGGGCTCGTGTCGCTCCGGTTCGCCAACGGGACGTTCGCGACGATCGACTGCAGCTGGAGCAAGCCGCGCTCGTACCCGACGTGGGGCGGGCTCTCGATCTCGGCGATCGGGACCGGCGGGGCGATCACGGTCGACGCCTTCCGGCAGCGCCTCGCCGTCTACGGCACCCGAGAGGCGGGGATCTCGTGGCCGGACTGGGGGCCGGATTCCGACCGCTCGATGCTCGAAGCCTTCGTCGACGCGGTGCGCGAGCAACGCCAACCGGCGGTCACGGGCGTCGACGGGCTGCGGGCCGTGGAGATCGTCGACGCGGCGTACCGGTCGATCGAGGCGGGCGAGCCGGTGCGGGTGGGCAGCGCGGGGGGATGATCGTGCGATGACCGCGCACCCGGTCCCGGGCCATCGCGGGTCGCTTCCGGCGCCGTTCCGCCGGTCGCACATCCGGGTCTGGCTGGCCGTCGTGGTCGGGGTCGTGCTCGCCGGCACGGCTGGATACGTCGTCATCGAGGGCTGGACGCCCCTCGACGCGCTCTACATGACGGTCATCACCGTGACGACCGTCGGGTTCCGGGAGGTTGCGCCCCTCGGCGCGGCAGGCCAGGCGTGGACGATGCTCCTCGCGGTGCTCGGCGTCGGCCTCCTGTTCGGTTTCGTGGGGGTCGTGGCGGAGTCGCTCGTGGTCGAGGCGACGAGCGGAAAGCGGGAGGCGAGGCGGATGGCGCAGGCGGTCGACGCGCTGAGCGGCCATTTCGTGCTGTGCGGCTACGGCCGGGTCGGCTCGACGGTTGCCGCCGAACTGCGGCACGACGGCGGCCAGGTCGTCGTGATCGACGTGCTGGCGGACTCGCTCCGGCGGGCCCGCGAGGCGGGGCTCCTCGTGGTCGAGGGCGACGCCACGGACGAGACGACGCTCCGGGCGGCGGGGATCGAGCGGGCACGCGGGCTCATCACGACGGTCGACTCGGACGCGAGCAACGTGTACGTGATCCTGTCGGCCCGAGCGATCAACCCGCGCCTGTTCGTCGTCGCACGCGCGAACGCCGCCGGGGCCGAGGCGCGGGTTCGCCAGGCCGGCGCCGACCGGGTCGTCTCGCCGTACACGATGGCCGGCCACCGCATCGCGAGCCTCGCGATGCGCCCGCGCGTGGTCGAGTTCATCGACGCGGCGATGTCGCATGGCGAGCTCGCCTTCTCGCTCGAGGAGGTGACGGCGCGCGAGGGCGACGCGATCGCGGGGCACACCGTCGGCGAGCTGCGGGAGCTCGGCATCTTCACGCTCGCGGTGGTGCTGGGCGAGGGCGGCTACGCCGCCAATCCGGGCCCCGAGCGCCGGATCCGGAGCGGCGAGACCGTGATCGTGTCGGGCAGCGCCGAGATGCTGGGGACGCTCCGGGTTTCGTAGGACCGGGACAGCGCCCTCCCGCGGCAACGCTGTCCCGGGCCGGCGCTGTCCCGCGCCAGCGCTCTCCCGCGCCGGCCCCGGCTCCCCGCTCAGCCGACGGCCGGAGCTGCCTCGCCGCGCTGTTGTGCGGCGTGTCCGGCCCGTGGCCCGATCCCGAGGGCCTCGCGGACGATGCGCGCTTCCGTCGCACGGTGCGCCGCCTGGTATCCCTCGGCCGGTGCCGACCGCTCCGGGCGCGACACCTCGAGAATCGGCGTGCCCGCGGGCACGACACCGAGCAGTTCGGGGACGAGGAACTTCCGCGCGCCCATGTTGCGCGGCTCTTCCTGGGCCCACACGACCGTCTCGAGCGACCGGTAGCGGCGCAGGACCTGGCGCAGCTCCCGCGCGGGGAACGGGTACAGCAGCTCGACCCGAACGACCGCGGTCTCGGGCGCGGCGGCCGCGACCTCCGGGGCCGTCAGCTCGTAGAACAGGCGCCCGCTGCACAGCACCACGCGCCGGACCGCATCGCGATCCTGCGCGTGCCGCGCGTCGTCGAGGACGGGCTGGAAGCCGCCGGTCGCGAGCTCGTCGAGCGTCGAAGTCGCCGCCGGCAGGCGGAGCAGGCCCTTCGGCGTCATCAGCACCAGGGGTCGGATGAGGCTGCGCAGCGCCTGGTCGCGCAGCAGGTGGAAGTACTGGGCGGGGGTCGTGCAGTTCGCGACCCGGATGTTCCGCTCGGCCCCGAGTGCGAGGTAGCGCTCCAGCCGCGCGCTCGAGTGCTCGGGGCCCTGGCCCTCGTACCCGTGTGGCAGGAGCATCGCCAGCCGCGACGTCAGTCCCCACTTGGCCAGGCCCGCGATGATGAACTGGTCGATGATCACCTCGCCGGCGTTCGCGAAGTCTCCGTACTGCGCCTCCCACAGCACGAGCGCGTCCGGCGCCAGCACCGCGTAGCCGTATTCGAAGCCGAGGCACGCGTACTCCGACAGCGGGGAGTCGTACAGCTCGAACGCGGCGCGCGCCCCGTCGAGGTGACGCAGCGGGGTGAAGCGCTCGCCCGTGCGCGCGTCGTGCAGGACGAGGTGGCGCTGCGAGAACGTGCCGCGCTCGGTGTCCTGACCGGTCAGCCGGACGGGGACGCCCTCGAGCAGCAGCGAACCGAGCGCGAGCTGCTCGGCGTGCGCCCACGCGATCCGGCCACCGTCGGCGAGCGCGTCTCGTCGCCGTTCGAGCTGGCGCAGCAGCTTCGGGTGGACCGTGAAGTCGTCGGGCCATGCGTGCAGGCGGTCGTTGATCCTCCGGAGAACCGCGACGTCGACCTGCGGCACCTGGGGCGGGCGCGCCGCATCGGGCGCGTCCCCGGTCGCCGCCAATGGATCCGATGTGGCGTCCGCAGGTCGTTCGGTGCGCTGCGCGCGCCGGCCGGGCTTGGGCAGGCGCTCGCGGATCTCCGCCAGGCGCCGCTCGGCCTGCTCGAGCGCGGCGTCGCCTGCCGCCTCGTCCACCACGCCGTCCGCCGCCAGGCTGGCGAGATACCGGGCTCGCACGGTCGGGTGTGCGGCGATCGCCTCGTACAGCAGCGGCTGTGTGTACGCCGGCTCGTCCTCCTCGTTGTGCCCGCGACGCCGGTACCCGACAAGGTCGACCAGGAAATCGCCGTGGAACTTCTGGCGGTACGCCATCGCGAGCCGGACCGCGGACAGGCACGCCTCAGGGTCGTCGGCGTTGACGTGGACGATCGGCACGTCGAAGCCCTTCGCGACGTCGCTGGCGTAGCTCGTCGACCGGCCGGCGCTGGGATCGACCGTGAACCCGAGCTGGTTGTTCGCGACGACGTGGATGGTGCCGCCGGTGCCGTAGCCCGCGAGGCGGGCGAGGTTGAACGTCTCGGCTACGACGCCCTGGCCCGCGATGGCGGCGTCGCCGTGGACGAGCACCGCGATCGCACGACCCGAATCCCGCGGCGCCTCCGGGTCGTGGCGGTTCGTCTGCTCGGCGCGCGTCCGGCCCTCCACGACCGGGTCCACGGCCTCGAGATGGCTCGGGTTCGGGGCGACCGCAACGTGAACGTCGCCCGCGGCCGCCTCGTAGGTCCCCGCCGCCCCGCGGTGGTACTTGACGTCGCTCGTCTCGTCGCCCGGCGCCTCGTCGGGCTCCGCGGCCGCGTGCCCGCGCTCGAACTCGGACAGGATGTCGGCATACGGCACGCCGACGACGTGCGCGAGCACGTTGAGCCGGCCCCGGTGCGCCATTCCGATCTCGACCGTGTGCGTCCCGGACTCCGCCGCGAGTTCGAGGAGCTGCTGCAGCACGGGGACGAGGACGTCGAGCCCCTCGATCGAGAAGCGCTTCTGCCCGAGATACGCGCGCTGGAGGAACAGCTCGAACGCCTCGACCGCGGTCAGGCGTTCGAGGAGGCGGCGGCGGTCGTCGGCCGCTGGAGCTGCCAGGAACTCGCCCGACTCGATCGCCTTCCGGAGCCAGGTGCGTTCCTCGGCGCTCGCGAGGTGCTCGACCTCGAACGCGATCGTCCCGCAGTAGGTGCTCCGCAGCGCGTCGAGGACGTCGGCGAGGGTCTCGCCGGGCACGTACACGCGGAGGACCGACGCCGGCACGTTGCGGAGGGCGGCGGCGTCGAGGCCCCAGGTCGCGGGATCGAGCGACGGGTCGCCGGGCGGCTCGGACCCGAGTGGATCGAGGTGCGCGGCGCGGTGGCCGAACTGGCGGTACGAGCGGACGAGCGCCATCGCGCCGGCCACGTCGCCGAGATCGACGCCGGATACGGTCCGGCCGGCTGCCGCGTCAGCCGTTGAGGCAGGCGCTGAAACGGTGGATGCGGCAGCGCGCGAGGTGGAAGCCACCACGGGCGAGCCTGCCGCGTCGCCCGGGAACTGCGGCGACGGAATCGCGGCTGCGTCCGGCACCGCGAGGCTCTCCGCGACCGACTCGTAGAACCCGTCAACGCCCTGGAGTAGCTCGTCGAGCGTCCGCAGGAAGCGGCCCGACTCGGCGCCCTGGATCACGCGGTGGTCGTACGTGCTCGTGATCGTCATGACCGGCCCGGCAGGGAGGTCCCGGATCGCCCCTGTCGCGATGATCGAGCCCTGCCCGGCCATCAGCCGCGGGACCGACGCCGTCGTGCCGAGCGTGCCGGGGTTCGTGAGCGTGATCGTGGCCCCGGCGAGGTCGTCGGCGCCGAGGCGCCCTGAGCGGGCCCGATCGACCAGGTCGTCGTACGCGGCGACGAACTCCGCGAAGTCGAGCTCGGCGGCGTCCCGGACGACCGGCACGACCAGGAACCGGCCCTCCCGCCCCTCCACGTCGACGGCGAGCCCGAGGTTCACGTGGCCCGGCTCCACGCGATGCGGCCGGCCATCGACGACCCGGAACGCCGACGTCATCGCCGGGTGGATCGCGGCGGCCTGCGCGACCGC
The DNA here is from genome assembly GCA_021802185.1 of Chloroflexota bacterium. Classification (GTDB taxonomy): domain Bacteria; phylum Chloroflexota; class Limnocylindria; order Limnocylindrales; family CSP1-4; genus JAJYNJ01. The sequence continues at coordinate 6,856 of JAKAAV010000083.1, forward strand.
GTACGCGACGAGGTGCGTGTACGAGAGCCGGCGTGGCGCGACGACGCCGTTCAGCGCGGCGCGGGCATCGCGGAGCACCGCCACCGGCACGTCGCGGAACGACGTCGCTGACGGGACCGACAGGCTCTCCTGCATGTTCGCGACGAGCCGCGCCGCGATCCCCCGGATCGGCGTGATTCCGACGCCATCTCCGGCGCCGGCGCGTGCGGAGGCGTCGGGCGCGGCGGCGAACGGCGACGGCGTTCGGGTCGCCTGGGCGCGCGCGTCGGTGGCGTGGGGCCGTTCCCGGCCGTGTTGGTCGATGCTCGTCACGGTGAGCGTTCGAGCCTAGCCGCATCGCCCGGAACGTGCAGCGAACGCCCATCCGGCGGGGGGACGGGCCGGAGGGGTAACGCGAAGGCTCACTCCGTCGCGCGGCCACTCACTCCGTCGCGCGGCCACTCACTCCGTCGCGCGGCCACTCACTCCGTCGCGCGCCGACTCACTTCGCCGGCTGTGCTGGCTCGGCGAGAGCGTCCGCGATGCGGCGCAGCAGCCAGACCGCCGTGCGACGCGCGGCGATGTTGAGGAGCGCGCGGTCGACCGCCACGCCGAGCTCGCCTCCGGGCGGCGCGTACTCTCCGTCGAGCACGAGCGAGTCCTTCGTCCGCGTCAGGGTGCCGCCGAACACGGGGAACAGCGGCGCGAGGGTCGCGGCCTGCCAGCCGATCTGGGCTCGCCAGCCGTCGCCCGTTGCCTGCACGGGACCGACGTCGACGTAGGCGGCCTTCCGGAACACCGGGCGATCGCCGTTCGCGCGAGCGGCCACGCCGAGGTCGACCTGGAACCGGCGCATCTCGACGGTCCGATCGTCCGCGTCGGTCGCCACGCGCTCACCCAGCCACGGCAACTCCTCGCCAGCCAGGTCGCGCCCGTCGAATGCCGTGATCGGGCTCACGGGCTGCACGAGCCGGAGGTGCACGGTCGTCGGTTGAGCGAGGGCGATGGGCTGGACGCTGATCATGCATGGATGGTCGCGTCCGGCGTGCCGCGGGACAGCGGCCGGGTGGCCGGCTTTTGGCGGTAGCGCGCACCGGGACGGTTCTACCCGGGAGGGTAGGATCGCGACGCCGTCCGGGTGGTGCAGGGGCCCGGCCGCCGCTCCTGGCCACGCCTGGAGGCTCGGCCCGGCAGGCCCCATGGGGACCGTCCCGGGCAGGCGGGCGATCAATGCCTGCGGGCGCTGAGTG
>JAKAAV010000084.1 GCA_021802185.1 Chloroflexota bacterium
TTCTGCGGGATCAGGTAGTTCCGGGCGAACCCCTGGGCGACGTCCTTGAGCTCCCCGCTCTTGCCGATCTTGGCGACGTCCGCCGTCAGGATGACCTTCACGCGTCCTCCATGCTGAGCCAGGCCCGGACTCGTCGGTCCACCCCGGCATGCCTTGCCATGCTCCCGATCGCCCGAACGGCGCCGGGCAGGCGGGATGCCAGCCGGCGGACGGGCCGCGGGACCATTCGTCGCACCTGCGCCCGGTCGCGTTCGAACGCGACGGGGTCGATCTCCAGCGCCGCGAGCTTCTCCTCGAGGATCCCCGACGGCAACCCCTCGAGAAACGCCTCGAGGGCGAACACGAGGATGACGACGTCGTCGATCGCACCGATGACCGGGATGGCCTCGGGAATGAGATCGAGCGGCGACGCGATGTAGCCGATCGCGGCGCCGAGGATGGCCTTGCGCGCAAGGGGGATGCGGTCGTCCGCGAGCAGCGCAAGCACGAGTCGCCCGTACGACGGGGCGCGCGACGCGAGCGGGAGGAAGGCCAGGTAGTTGAGCGTGCGCACGAATGCGCTGCGGGTGCCGAGTCGGGCCATTGGAACGAGCAGTATAGCGGTCGCCGTGCCAACCGGCGGTGTCGCGGATCCGGCCGATCTCACGGTATCCGCTGTCGCGCTCGTCGGTCGCGCGCGTCGGTCGCTCTCGTCCGTCGCTCCATGCCGCATCGGTCACGCCATGCCCTTGACATTCGAACACCTGTTCTGTACGCTGCTTCCCGAAAGGAGAGCCGTGACGAAGCACGATGCGCTCCGCAAGCAGCGGATCCTCGAGTACATCGCAGCGACCCTCCGCGCGCGTGGATATCCGCCGTCGGTTCGTGAGATTGCGAGCGCGGTGGACCTCGCGTCGACGTCCGCCGTCCACCACCACCTCGAGGTCCTCGAGCGCGAGGGCTATCTCGAGCGTGGGGCCACCCAGTCGAGGGCGCTGCGGCTGACGCCGCGCGCGGCGCTCACCGCCCGGCTGTCCTCGGAGCTCGTCCCACAGGCGCCACTCGGCACAACGCACCTGCTGCCCGTGATCGGCGAGATCGCCGCCGGCGGCCCCATCGAGGCGTACCAGGACGCGGGCGAGACGCTCGCCGTCCCCGACGTGCTTGCCGCCAGCGGCGATGCGTACGTGCTGCGCGTCCGCGGGGACAGCATGATCGATGCCCATATCCAGGACGGGGATTTCGTCGTGATCCGGCCGCAGCAGACGGCGCGCGACGGAGACATCGTCGTCGCCCAGGTCGAGGAGAACGCGGTCACGCTCAAGCAGTTCTACCGGGAGACCGGCCGCGTCCGGCTGCAGCCGGCGAACGATCGGTACGCTCCGCAGTTCTACGACGACGTCCGGATCCAGGGAAAGCTCATCGGGGTCATCCGCCGGCTCGACTGACGCCTGGTCCCTCGCACGTCCCCGGGGCACCTCGGTCGTCGTCGCGGCCCCCGGCAGGCACGCGGTCGTCCACACCGTCCACATCCGTCATCCACAGACGCGGCGAATCGGGGGACAGTCGGGGACGGTGACCGCCCGATCTGATGATGCGCGGGGGCTTGCCCGGCTCGACAATCGCGCTGCCCGCTTCCGACGTGGACCGCCAGGCGGGCGTCCGGCGGCAAACGGTCCGCCCACCAGAACCCGCCTCGGAGCCGTCGTGTCCATCGACCGCCTGCCCCCGCAATCCATCGAGGCCGAGCAGTCCGTGCTCGGCGCGCTCCTGATCGACCGCGACGCGGTCATCGAGGTCGCCGACGTCCTTCGCCCGGACGACTTCTACCGGGCGCACCACGGCGACATCTACGCCGCGGTGCTCGAGCTGTACGAGCAGCGCGAGCCCGTCGACGTGGTCACCGTCGCCGAGGTCCTCGAGCGGAAGGGCCAGCTCGAGTCGGTGGGCGGCGCCGCGTACCTCACGAGCCTCATCAACCTCACTCCGACCGCGGTCAACGCCGCCTACTACGCGCGCATCGTCGAGCGGAAGGCGATCCTCCGGAACCTCATCTCGGCCGCGGGCCGCATCGCCGGCATCGGCTACGACGAGACGGCAGACGTCTCGGAGGCGATCGATCGGGCGGAGAGCGAGCTGTTCGGGGTCAGCCAGCGCCGCGTGCAGGCCGGGTTCGATCCGCTTCGGCAGCTGCTCCATGCCGCGTACGACCGGCTCGACTACCTCCACCAGCACAAGGGCGAGATCTCCGGCGTGCGCACGGGGTTCGCGGACCTGGACGCACTCACGACGGGACTGCAGCGCTCCGACCTCGTGATCGTCGCGGCCCGTCCGTCGATCGGCAAGACGAGCCTCGCGCTCAACATCGCGGAGCACGCGGCCGTACGCGACGGCAGAACGGTCGCGATCTTCAGCCTCGAGATGAGCAAGGAACAGCTCGTGCTGCGCCTGCTCAGCTCGGTCGCCAACATCGATTCGCAGCGACTCCGGACCGGCTTTCTCGAGGAGATGGACTTCACTCGTCTCGCGCCGGCGATGAACGCGCTCGCGGAGGCTGCGATATTCATCGACGACACGCCGAACATCAGCACGATGGAATTGCGCACCAAGGCCCGACGGCTTCAGGCAGAAGCCGGGCTCGACCTCGTCGTGGTTGACTACCTGCAGCTGATGCAGTCGAGCGTGACCAACCGGGATGCGAACCGGGTCCAGGAAGTCTCCGAGATCTCGCGCGGACTCAAGGCACTCGCGCGCGAGCTCCAGGTCCCCGTCGTCGCGCTGTCGCAGCTCTCGCGCCAGCCCGAAATGCGAGAGTCCAAGGAGCCACGACTTTCGGACCTTCGCGAGTCAGGTTCGATCGAACAGGACGCCGACCTCGTGATGTTCCTGTGGCGCGAGAAGGACCGCAGCGGCGACGACGCGGAGACCGACGGAGAGGTCGTGACGCTCAAGCTCGCGAAGCATCGCAACGGGCCGACCGGGGACGTTCGGCTGTGGTTCCGGAAGCGCCAGACGCGGTTCGTCTCGTACGCGGAAACCGAGCGGTACGCGGCCGATTACGCCTAGAAGCGGCGATCGCGACAGGCACGGCTGCGATTTCGCATCCCGACGCGAATCCCGGAAGTGGTGCGCGGACGCACCATTCATTGCGACTCTGTTGACAGCACGCGTATATTCGCGCCGTTCCGAGCGACTGGCTGTCGCTCTTGCGGGTGCGCTCCCCCACCTGTCATGAGTCCGGCCGTGGCCGGGTTCATCGCGTCCGGGCGCACCCGAGGAGGGCGAAGCACAGCACGTGTATCACGATCGGATCCTGACCTGTCGCGACTGCGGGACGGAGTTCACGTTCTCGGCGGGCGAGCAGGCTTTCTTCGCCGCGAAGGGTCTCCAGAACGACCCGCAGCGGTGCCCAAGCTGCCGCCAGGCAGCCCGGAACGCTCGTGCGTCGGGAGCGCCGCGCGAGTACCACGCGGCGATCTGCGCCATGTGCGGCGGTCAGGCAGTGGTGCCCTTCGCGCCGCGGAATGATCGTCCCGTGTACTGCAGTTCCTGCTTCGACAAGGTCCGCGCGGGAGCCGGGACGTCGGCCTGATCGACGCGACCGCGGGCCGCATCGGGAACATCAGGCGCGTTGTGAGGCCGGCTTCGAGCCGGCCTCCACGATTCACCGGGAGAGGATCCAGCCGCCGATCGGCACCTGCGTACCGATCGCGACGGTCAACCGGACAGCGGCGAACAGCCGAGGATGGGGGGACGAGGATGGGAGTGTTCATCGTTCGGGAGATGGTCGGGACGTCCCCGCGGTCGTGGAGCGATGCCGCACGGCAGGCAGTCGCGACAGCCGCCCGCACCGTCCGCAACATCCGGATGGTCGAGGTCGTGAAATCGACTGCGCTCGTCGAGAACGGCGAGATCAAGGAGTACCGGGTCGACCTGAAGATCCACTTCGAGTATGAGGGGTGACACGCCTGGGGGCGCAGCCGGAGGCCGGGGAGGTGAGCGTCGCGAGCAGATAAGCCGGAGTTGAGGCCGCGTCGGCACACTGCGCGGCATGCCCGACCGAGAGCCGCCGCGCGAGTCGCCGTCCCAATCGGCCGTCGCTGTTCGCCTGCCCGTCCGCGCGTTCGGGGACGAGGCGAGCAGCGCGGGGGTCCGTGACGGCCCGGGCGGGCCGGGGTTCGTCGAGGAGGCGAGTCGGGGGGATCGGCAGATCGACTCGACTCTGGTGCCCGCGCCCCGGAGGCCGGGCGTCGAGTTCGGTCGCCCGCGTCTCGTGCCGGTCATGGCGATCCCGACTGCCGCGCGCCCCCTCCTGCCGTCCGCCGGCGAACGCACCGTGGAACCGTATCCAGTCTCCCGGGCGAAGGTCACGCCTCCGCCGCTCCGCGACGCGACGCTGTCCCGCGACCGATTGCTTGACTGGCTCGAGCGGCATGCCCACCGCCGCTGCATCACGGTCGCCGCCGAGACGGGCTTCGGCAAGACCACGCTGCTGACCGATTTCTCCCGCCGGGCGCCGATGCCATGCCTCTGGTACCGGCTCGATCCCGGCGACTGCGACCCGGTGTCGTTCGTGAACTACGTCGTCGCGGCGGTCCGGGAGATCGAGCCGGGTTTCGGCGCGAGGACCCTCGGGCTGCTGAGCGACGTGCTGACCGCCCAGCCCACGACCGACCTCGTCGTCTCGACGCTGGTCGCCGAACTGTCGGCGCTCGGCGATCGCTCCACGATGCTGATCCTCGACGACTACCACGTCATCGACGACGACCCGCGTGCCCGCGCGCTCGTCACCCGACTGCTGGCGGATGCCCCAGACCGCATGTCGTTCGTGCTCCTGTCGCGGCGGCCTCCGAAGCTCGCGCTCGGCCGACTGGTTGCGCAGGGAGAGGCGCCTCGACTCGGCGCGGACGACCTGCGGTTCTCCACCGACGAGACCGAGCGGCTGTTCCGCGACATCTACCACCAGCCGCTCGAGACGGAGGTACTGCGCCAGGTCGAGGAACGCACCGAAGGGTGGGCAGCCGGCCTACAGTTGCTCCACTCGTCGATCCGCGGCCGGTCGCCACGCGACGTCCGGGCGTTCGTGCGACGGATCAGCGGCGCCGAGGGCGACCTCTACGACTATCTCGCCGAAGAGGTCATGAACGAGCTCGCGCCCGAGATCCAGCGGTTCCTCACGTACACGTCGATCCTCGACGACGTCCGGATCGAGCTGGCGACGGCGATCTTCGCCGCCGATGACCCGCCGCCAGCCGCCGACGAGGTCCAGGCTTGGGCGAACGTCGGCTACCAGGCCGGCCTGATGGCTCGGCACTCGAACCTCAGCAGCAGCCGCCGCTACCACCCGCTGATGCGGGAGTTCCTCGAGCGGCGCCTGCAGCAGCTCGTGACCCCCGACGAACTGCGCGGGATGCACCTGCGGGTCGCACAGGCCGCGGAGGCGTCGGACTGGCTGACGTCGTGCCGGCACTACATCAAGGCCGACCACGAGGCCGATGCGCTGCGCGTGCTCCTGGCGAACGTCGCGAAGGTCCTGGGTTCGGGGCAGTGGGGTGAGGGCGCGAGCCTGGCGCGCACGCTGCGTGCCTCGGACGACGACGCCCGGATCGCGGTGATCCTGGCGCGCGAGGACATCTACGCCGGCCGAATCCGGGAGGGTCTGGCCCGGCTCGAACGATTCAACCTCGCCGACCTCGATGGGCAATCGCGCGGACTCGTCGTCCTCGCTCGGATGCACGCACTATGGTGGCTCGCGCAAGCCGGACGCATCATCGACCTCCTCGACGAGGCGTCGAATGACGCGAACATTCCGGGCGAGCACGCACCTTTGATCGCCGGCCTGCGCACGCTAGTAGCCGCCTCCCGCGACGGAAGTCTGGCGAGGGCAGCCGAGCACCTCGAGGCTCTGGTGCGATCCCTCGACGCATCGGAGCTTCCCTTCTACGCCGCCATCACGTACCACAACCTGCTCGAAGTCCGCCTCGCACAAGGCCGATATGAGCCGGCGCTTGCCGCTGGATATCGCGCCATAGAGCTCTTCCGGCAAGTGCCGCACGAGCCAGATGAGGCAGCGTCTACGCATCTGTCTCTCGCTCGAACGCTCGCGGAAATGGGCAGATGGTCCGAGGTCGAAGCCGAGCTCCGACCAGGAACCGACGCTGCTGGTATCGGACGACCGGAAAGACTGATGGAAGCCGTCGGCCTGCTGGCCAAGGTGGGTGACGTTGCCCGGGCGGAGGCGTTGCTCCGGCAAGTCGATGAGGGTGACCCTCAGGACGTAGAGCGGATCTGGTACCAGAGACAGCTGAATGGCGCGCGCCTCGCACTTGCGACGCAGAACCCGGAGCGGGCGCTCTCGCTGGTCCCCTCAACCCTGGACGGGATCCACGTGAGTTCCGTGGCGGGCTGGGTGCAATGGCTCACAGAGCGCAGCGAAGCGCTGATAGTCGTTGGCCGAGACGAGGAAGCGATCGAGACCGTGGCCCAGGCACGGCACCTTGCTGAGCGCCAGGGTGCGGACGCATACCGGGCCAAGTTGCGCGTGCTTACGGAGCTAGCGGCAAGACGCCAGCTCACGACCGACGTCCTCGCGCAGGCCAGCCAGATGGACATCCTGAGCTGCGCCGACGCGATCGCCGAGCGGCTCGATCTCGTGCCGGATGGCGCCGGGCCCATCTTGACGAGTATCCAGCAGTGGCCTGCCCGCTGGCTTCCCCTCCTTCGCGTCGCGATCCGCCACCCAGCCCGGCCAAACGTCATTCGCGCGGCCCGGTTGCTCGACGAATTCGGCGAGTTGGACGACGTGCGGTCGTTGCGTGCGCTCGCAAAGTCAAAGATCCGCGGGCTGCGCGGCACTGACCTTGGCCGTGGCCTCGCGAGGCGCCGTAGCCCGCGCCTGCAAGTCTCTGACCTGGGGCGCGTCAGTTTCGCCGTTGGGCTGAGATCGGTGGACATAGCCTCCATTCGTCGTCGCGCTGCCGGACTACTCTGCTACCTCTTGACCAGGAAGAACCAACTGGCCACACGCGATCAGGTACTGGACGCCTTGTGGCCAGATACGAACCCCGAACCGGCTCTGAATAGTCTCAATCAGACGCTTTACTTCCTCCGGAGGGACATAGATCCTTCCTACGACGACGACTTCTCAGTGCAGTACGTTCACTTCGAGTCGGATCTCGTCTGGCTCGACGCGGAGCTCGTACTCGCTGAGAGCTCGGAATTCCACACGCGTGCGGCCAACGCTCTTGAGCGCCCACATGGACTCGACGAGTCCTTGGGCGTTGTCCGACTCTATCGAGGGCGTTTCGCGCCGGAGTTCGAATACGAAGAGTGGGCGACAGGCTGGCGGGAGCTGCTACATGGGCAGTTCCTCCACCTTGCCGAGACCTCTGTCGCGCAGTTGATCGCGGAGGAACGCCTGGCGGAGGCGGCTGAGGTTGCGGTACGAGTGCTCGCGATCGACCCGGAGGCGGAGTACATGGAGCGCGAGCTCATATGGCTGTACGGGACGTTGGGCGCTCGAGCGGCAGCGGCTGAGCAGTACGGCCACTACGCGGAGGTACAGCGAGGTGAGTATGGGGTTGAGCCGCCGACCCTCGAGGAGATGACCGCGGCCAGGTAGGCAATGATGCGTATTGACCCACTTGCGCGCGGCCTCCTATAGTCCGGGCACCTCTTGGTACTTCGGTACTCCGAGGCAGGTGTCAAGACGCTCGGAACGCGCTGAAGCCTCACCTGAATTGGGCACTTTGGGTGAGTGCTGAGCGAGTAGTGCAACCGACCGACGGCAACGTCCGGTCGGTTTTCGTGTCTTCGGGCACGAGGGCCGCCAAACGAGCGTAGGTGGCTGCAACATGATCAAGTCCTGGTAGGCAACGTCGTTGGACTTCGGCGTGGAGCCGATTGACGAGGCGCGGACATGCGTGAGTCAGCATCGCGGGCGCTTGTCCTCTTGACATTGCTCGCCATCATCATCGGAGGTGGAGCCGGGGTTCGGCCCCTCTAGGTGCTCGCTCGGTCGGCATCGGCCGACGCTTCCGCGAGGCCTTGGGCTGTTACCAACGAGAGTCTGACCGCTTGTCTAG
>JAKAAV010000085.1 GCA_021802185.1 Chloroflexota bacterium
CCGTCGTCGCACCCGACCCGCAGGCGGCCGACAGGAGGGTCACGGCGACGAGGATCGCCGGCACCCGAGTCTTGGTGAACCACGAGTTGGTCATCTCGCTCCTCTCCACGGTGGTCACGAGTCCAATGGCACGAACCCCACTCCCCACTCGGTCGTCGCGCGACCGCGTCAAGGGGTCGGTTCACATAGGCAACTCCCCGGCCGGCACCGACGACGGCGCGAGCTCGTCGACCCTCACCGAGGCGGCGAGCTCGCGCGCCTCGCCCCGAGCCGGCAGCGACGGCTGCGCCCCCGCCCGCGTCGTGGCCAGCGATCCGGCCGCCACGGCGAACGCGAGCGCCCGGTCGTCGGGCATGGCCTCCGCGATCGACACGGCAAGGGCACCGACGAACCCATCCCCCGCCGCAGTCGTGTCCACGACGGCGACCGCAGGAGCGTGCGCGTGCCAAGCCGAGGTCTCTCCGACGAGCACCGCGCCGCGCGCGCCGAGCGTCACCGCGACGCGACGCGGTCCGTCGCGGAGCAGGACTCTCGCCGCCGATGCCGCGTCCGCCACGTCGCCGACCTCGATGCCCGCCAGCTGCGACGCCTCGACCTCGTTCACGACGAGCGTGTCGACGGACCGGAGCAGGCGGGCGTCGACCCCGGGACGCACGGGCGCGGCGTTCAGCACGACGTGCCATCCCCTCGACGCGCCCATCTCGATCGCCGACGCAACGACCGCGACGGGAACCTCGAGCTGCAGGAGGAGCACGGTCGGCTCGTGAGCCGTGGCGACGGGTTCGAGGTCGACCAGCGAGGCGCACTCATTGGCCCCCGACGCCACCACGATCGCGTTCTCCCCGCCGGGCCCGCGCAGGATGAACGCCGATCCACTCGGCGCTTCGGGATCCTCGGCGACGACGTCGACGACGCCCGCGGTCGAGAGCGCGGCGCGGAGCGATGCGCCTGCGCCGTCGCGACCCACGCGGCCGACCATCAACACCGGGACCTCGCCGAGGCGTGCCGCGGCCACCGCCTGGTTCGCGCCCTTGCCGCCGCATGCCACGGCCATGGACCGCGCGATGATCGTCTCGCCCCAGTCCGCGCGGCGATCAACGTCGAACGCGACATCCTGGTTGAGGCTGCCGAAGCACACGACTCTCACGTCAGTGCCCTCGTCGACTCCCGGACGACCAGTCGCGGCCGGAGCCGCACGTGCTGCGGTGTCCCCACACCGCCCGGATCGAGCGCGACCCGCACCGCCTCCGACCCCATGCGCCTCGCGGGCTGGTGGACGGTGGTCAGCGCAGGCCGGGAGTATGCCGCGAAGACGAGATCGTCGAAGCCGACGACCGAGACGTCTTCGGGGACACGGACGCCGTGCGCCTCCAGTTCGCGGATGAACGCGAGTGCCGCCAGGTCGTTGGCCGCCGCGACGGCGGTCGGCCGCCGGGACAGGCGCAGGAACGCGCGGGCGGCGCGTGCGCCGTCCTCGGTCGTGAAACCGCCCGGAACGATGACGGGCTCGAGGGACCGTTCCTCCATGGCGAGCGCGTAGCCGTGCAGGCGGTCGCGGGCGGTCGACGCGTCCGGCGGGCCCGAGACGCAGGCGATCCCGGTGTGGCCCAGGTCCAGCAGGTGCTCCGTCGCGAGCCGGCCGCCGAGCGTGTTGTCGACCGTGACGCTCGGCAGGTCGAGTCCGTCGAGCAGACGGTCGACCAGGACGATCGGGCAGCGAGGCAGGAACTCGCGCAGGGTCGCCGCCGACGTCTCGGCGTTCGGCACGACGATCACGAACGGAACCTGGAGCGGGACCAGCGATTCCAGATACTGGCGCTCCAGGTTCTCCGCGCTCTCGGTGTTGCAGAGCAGCAGCGCATAGCCGGCCCGGCGCGCGGCCTCCTCCGCCCCGAGCGCGACAGCCGGAAAGAACGCGTTCGCGACGTCAGGGATCAGCAACGGCACGATCGGCGCGCGCTGCTGCGTGAGGGCACGCGCCAGAAGGTTCGGCGAGTACCCGAGCGTCGTGGCGGCGGCGAGCACGCGGTCGCGCGTCTCGCTCGGCGACCCGTCCCGCTCGCGCAGGATCCGGGAGACCGTGGACGCGTGCACGCCGGCGGCGGCGGCCACGTCCCTGATCGTCACACGGGTTCCACCCACTGGAACCTCGGCCCCTCCTCGACGCTCGTGCGCCCGAGCTGCGCGTTGAACTCCGTGCCCCCAAGCGCGGGCTCGCGCAGGGATGGCGTGCCGCGGCAGCCGCGCCGGGTTGCTGCACCACCCGTGCGACCGGTTGCGCAACCGGTTGCGCAACCGGTTGCGCGCTGGTATACGTTGGTCGATGGGGACGTGTCAAGCGCATTTCTGCCGGCAGCCGGAGATTGCGGATGACGCGGCAGCAAGAGTGCGAACGTCACTCGGGAGTGGCGATGGAGGCGAGGCGGTCATGAACGAGCTGGCGGCCAGCGAGCGGCGGGCGACGCCGGCGACGGGCTCCGCCGGGGTCGCGGGAGTGCTCCGCGTCGCCCCCGAGGTCGCCGCGGCGGCCGCCGAAGGTCGCCCCGTCGTCGCGCTCGAGTCGACGCTCATCACGCACGGCTTCGCGTACCCCGAGAACCTCCAGATCGCCCGCGACAGCGAAGCGGCCATTCGCGCCCACGGAGCGGTCCCCGCCACGGTTGCCGTTCACGACGGCCGGCTGCTCGTCGGGCTCGCCGCCGACGATCTCGAGACGCTGGCGATGTCCCGCGGGGCCGCGAAGGTGTCGCGCCCGACGCTCGCCGCGGCGCTGCGGCACGGCGGCTGGGGAGCCACGACGGTCTCGGCAACCATGATCGCCGCCCGAGCGGCCGGCATCCGCGTCTTCGCCACGGGCGGCATCGGCGGCGTCCACCGCGGCGCGCTCGTGTCCACCGGTGGCACGCGCGGCTCGTTCGACATCTCCGCCGACCTCGACGAGCTGGCGCGCACGCCGGTGGCGGTCGTCTGCGCCGGCCCCAAGCTCATCCTCGACGTGCCCCTGACGGTCGAGGCGCTCGAGACCCGGGGCGTACCCGTCCTGACGATCGGCGGCGACGAGGTGCCGGGGTTCTGGTCGCGCACGAGCGGGGTCCGCTCGCCGATCGTGGCCGCCGGCGTCGCCGAGGCGGCCGGCATCGTCTCCACGCACCTCGCGCTCGGCCTGGGCTCGGGGCTGCTCGTCTGCGCCCCCGTCCCGATCGCAGACGCGGTCGCGCGGGAGGTCGTCGAGTCAGCGATCGAGCGGGCGACGGCCGAGGCGGACGAGCGCGGCGTTCGGGGAGGCGAGCTCACGCCCTGGCTGCTCGCGCGGATCGCCCAGCTGACCGACGGCGCCTCCGTCCGCGCGAACCTCGCGCTCATCCGCAACAACGCGGAGACGGCCGCCCTGATCGCGGGCATGCTCCCCGCCTGATGAGCCGCCCCGACGGCTATCGCGGCGCCGTTCTCAGGTCCGCGCAGGACCCCGTCGACCGGGCCGGCGCGTCGCGACGGAGATGCCCGGATGGAATTCCACCCGCCGCCCTCGGATCTCGCGAAGGGCCGTCCGGTGCCCGGACGCGAGCGCCGCGCGCAGATCCGCGTCCGCAGGGCTTCGGGGATCGGAGGACGCGATCCAGCGCGCCACGAAGCCCGCGTCGAAGGCATCGCCGGCGCCGGTCGAGTCCGTCACGAGCGCGGCCCGCGCCGGCACCACGACCGGTGATCCGGCGCGGCGGAGCACCTCGGCCCCCGCCGCGCCCCGCTTGACGACGACGAGCGGCGCGAGGTCGAGGAGCCGCTGCGGCAAAGCGCCCACCTCCGCCGCCTCGGCCTCCGTCGCGATCAGGGCATCCGGCCGGAGCGACGACACGCGCCCGAGCATCGCATCGGGACCTTCCAGTGCCAGGAAGCCGGCCGATGCGAGGTCGACGGAGACGAGCGCGCCGGCGGCTCGGGCAAGCGAGGCGAGACGAACCGTCGCGGCGGCCGGTCCGGCGCCGACGAGCGAGTACGCCGGCACGTGCAGCGCCGTCGCGCCGGTGGCGGCACCCGCGAGCATGTGGGACGCTCGCATGCGCAGCATCGCCCCGCGGTCCGAGACGAATGAACGCTCGCCGCCAGGTTCCACGAGCACCCCGAGCCGTCCCGTCGGCGCGCCACTGACCCGGCTCCCCTCGACGCGCACTCCGCACGACTCGAGGTACGCGACCAGCGCGTCGCCGACGGGGTCGAGGCCGACGGACGTGATCAGCGTCACACGGCAGCCGAGCGCCGCGAGCCAGCGCGCCGTCGTCGCGGCCGATCCACCCTGCCGGAACGTCACCCGTCCCGGCACGTCGCTCCCGCGCCTGAGCGGACCCTCGGCCGTCAGCACCACGTCGAGCGCGAGGTCGCCGATCACGAGCACGAGCGGGCGCGCCGGGTTGGCTGAGGGTTCTGACACACCGCCACGATAGCCACGCCGACATGCGCAGGAGACGTGGGCCTGCGTGCGAAGTTCCGCTGCGCCGTCGGCCCGGCCGGCCGGCGGCGAACGCGCGAAGCGGCAGAAGCTGCCGGCCGGTGCACCGCCTGAGGAGTACGACCGGCGCGGCGAGGTAAGTCGGTGGGCGCCACCGGCTACGCACGCAGGCGTACGGCGAACGGGTGTAGGCGGGGGCTCGACACTGGAACAACGATGCCGACGTCCCGCCCCGCCCCGACGCCCGCAACCGCTGTGGCCGATCACCCGGTCGCGACGTCGCGGGTTACAGCGCACGGCGCCCACCCGACAAGTGGCAGCGACCACATGATCGGCAACGCCCACCTCGACGCCGCGTGGCTTTGGCAGTGGCCCGAGGCATTCCAGGCCGCGAAGGCCACGTTCCGGTCCGCGCTCGATCGCATGCGCGAGTACCCGGAGCTCGTGTTCACGGCGAGCTCGGCGGCGTACCACGAGTGGATCGAGCGCAGCGACCCGGCCATGTTCGCGGAGATCCGCGAACGCGTGCGGGAGGGTCGCTGGCAGATCGTCGGGGGCTGGTGGGTCGAGGCCGGCTGCAACGTGCCGTCGGGCGAGTCCCTCGTCCGGCAGGGCCTCGTCGGGCAGCGCTGGTTCGCGACGCACCTCGGCCGTCCGGCGACGGTCGGCTTCAACCCGGATGCGTTCGGCCACGCGGCATCCCTGCCGGCGATCCTCGGCGGCCAGGGCATGGACGCCTACCTGTTCCTGCGCCCCCAGCCCCACGAGCGGGACCTTCCCGAAGGTCCCTTCCGGTGGCGGTCCGCGGACGGATCCGAGGTCATCGCCCTGCGGATCCCGTTCGAGTACTGCGCACCGCGAGCCGCGCTCGATCGGCAGCTCGAGCAGGTGCTGGAGCGCCTCGGCGACGGCTGGCGCGAGCATGTGATGTTCGCGCGGCAGGTCGAGGCGCTGGTGGCGCCGGGCGACGTCGTCGTCGCGATCACGACCTCCGGACGGTCCGGGAACGTGCTCCGCGGCCTCGCCGCGGCCCACGGCCGCGGAGCGACGACGGTGGCGCTGAGTGGCAGCGGCGGCGGCAAGGCCGCGCTCATCGCCGACCGTGCGCTCGTCGTCCCGTCCGACTCGACCGCGCGCGTCCAGGAGATGCACGGGCTGCTGATCCATCTCGTGTGCGAGCGCCTCGACGAGGAACTGCTGGGGCGGGAATCGCGGTGAGCGTGGCCCCAGCCGGGTTCGCGCGACGCGTCGTCCCATCGGACGAAGAGTCGCTGCTCGTCTTGCGCAACACCCGGGATTCGCCGCGGGCGGGCCTCGAAGGCGTGGCGCCGGCGTGACGAGCGACGTGACGGGCGACGCCGAACAGGGCGCGCCGGGCCAGGAACCCCCGGTGCTCGACGTGGTCGGATCCGGGCACGCCTCCTCCGGAGAGCCGGCGCCGCCGCAGGTCGCGGGCGGGCTCCTCGACGGGGCGGCAGTGCCGGCCCTGGCGCCTGCCGGCGTCTCGTCGCTCGCGGCGCGGCTCGCCTGGGGCGTGATCGGTGGCCAGGAGCTCGACGCCGACGCGGAGGACCTGCTCGACCGCGGGCTCGGCGGCGTCGTCCTGTTCGGGCGCAACCTCCGCGACCCCCGCCAGATCCGCGATCTGACCGCGGCGATCCGGCGGCGCGCGTCCCGGCCCGTGCACATCGCGCTCGACCAGGAGGGCGGGCACATCGTCCGGATCGGCGAGCCGCTCACCCACTTCCCGTCCGCGATGGCGGTCGGGGCCACCCGGTCCGAAGTGCTCGCGTTCGCCGCCGCGAAGGCGTCCGGCGAGGAACTCAACGCACTCGGCATCGACGTCGTGCTGGCACCGGTGCTCGACGTCGTCACCGATCCCCGGAACCCGACCGTCGGCGCGCGGTCGTTCGGGGCCGATCCGGACCTCGTGGCGCGGCTCGGCGTCGCGACGCTGCTCGGCTACCGCGCGGCGGGCATCACCGCGGTCCCGAAGCACTTCCCGGGGCACGGCCGAACGGGCACCGACTCGCACGTCGCCGCGGCGCGCGTCGCCGGCGGCCGCATCGCGCTCGCACCGGACCTGGTGCCGTTCCGAGCGGCGGTCGGCGCCGGGGCCCGGGTCATCATGGTCTCCCACATCGTCTACGACGGCGTCAGCAACGGGCTCCCCGCCTCGCTGTCGCACGCGGTCATGAACGGGCTCCTGCGACGCGGGCTCGGGTTCGACGGCCTGGTCCTCACCGACGCGATGGTGATGGACGCCGTGCTCGAGGGCCGCTCGCCTGCCGAGGCGTGCGTCGCTGCGCTCCTCGCCGGCGCCGACGTCGTCATGCCGCTCGAGCCGCAGCGCAAGGTTCTGCCCGCCATCGAGCGCGCGATCGCCGACGGCGTCCTCGGGGCCCGGCGGCTCGAATCGACCGTCAGGCGCCTGGAGCACCTCGACGCGCTGACCGCCGCGGACGCGGAGCGCCACGTCGGCGACATGGGCGCCCCCGAGGGATCCGACGCGGCGAGCCACCACGACATCGCCCTCGCCGTGGCACGCGCCTCGGTGACGCTCGTCCGGGGCCGCCGCCTGCTGCCCATCACGCCCGACACCTCGATCCTGCTCGTCGAGCAGCCGAGCGGGCACCGGAGCCCGATCGAGGACGACCGCGGGTCCCCGTCGGTGGAGCGTCAGTTCCTCACCGCGCTGCCGCGAACGCGACACGTCTCGGTCGAGCCGGCGCGCGCCCGCGGACTGCTCTGGCTCGACGCCGCAGCCCGTGCCTCGGACCTCGTCGTGCTCGCGACACGCGACGCCTACCTCGACCCCGCCGCGCCGGCGCTCGTGCGCCGACTGCTCGGTTCCGGCCGCCATGTCGTGCTCGTCGCGATGCGCAGCCCCTGGGACTGCGCCGCGCTGCCCCGCACCGACGTCGCGATCGCCACCTATGCCGACGTCCCGGCGAGCATCCAGGCGCTGCTCGAGGCGCTGACGGGAAGAGGCACGTTCCCCGGCCGCCTGCCGATCCCGCTCGACCCCGCAGTCATCTCATCGATCGCCCCATGACGGCCAGCCACCACCCCACGAGGTGCACCCGCGTTCGGAAGGACACGCCGCGATGACCGACCTCCTCGATACCGACTCCCCGCAGAAGCTCCCCGACCTCGAGGCGGGCTCTCTGCCCGCGCTCCTTGTCGAGCCGCCCGTCGGCTGCGTCGTGACCGGCGCGGGGCGCCTCGCCGGCCGCGAGGCGCTGTCCTCGGAGCTGCACCGCCGCTGGGCCGAGGGCCTCGACACGCTGCTCGTCGGGCCGGTCGGTGCAGGCAAGCGGCAGCTGGCGCGAGACGTTGCCGTGCACGCCGGCCGGTCGGGCGTCGAGGTGTCCGTGGCCGAGCTGCGGCGGATGCCGCTGGAGGAGCGCGAGGCGGCGTGCGAGGCGCTGGCCACGTGGCTCGCCCGGACGGGGCACGGCCTCCTCCTCGTCGACACTGACGGCGACCCGATCCCGTTCCCGGTGCCGGAGGAGGTCCCGGTGATCGTCACGGCCTCGCACCAACCGGCCGGCGTCACGCTCGACCCGCCGAGGCTCCTCGAGCCCGTCGAGGTCCCGGTCCCC
>JAKAAV010000086.1 GCA_021802185.1 Chloroflexota bacterium
GCATGAGCCCTCCGCCCCCGGTGCGGTCGGCGCCGCGCACGAGATCGCGCCTGCCGGGGACCAGGGCCGACCGGACACGCTCCACCGGACGTTGCGAACGGCACGGTTCTGGATGCTGTTCGTCGGCGCCCTCGCGATCGGCGCGATGGACGAGGGTGTGTACCAGACCTTCCTGCCGCACGCGACCCGCCAGGGCATCCCGGAGGCGCTCGCCGCGCAGGGCCTGGCGCTCGAATCCGTGTCGTACATCGCCGGGCAGCTGATCGGGGGCGCGTTGTCAGACCGGTTCGGACGGCGGTCGGTCGGCGTCGCCTCGCTCGTCGTCGTCGCGCTCGGTTCGACCGCGGCGTTCGCCGGCACCGGCGCCACGCCCGCCATCGCGATCGGCGGCGTGATTCTGCACGGCTTCGGCATGGGGTCGACGATCGCGCTCCGGTCCGCCGCGTTCAGCGACGTGTTCGGCGGCGCGAACTTCGGGTCGATCTTCGGCGTGCTGGCCATCGCCTATCCGCTCGGCGGGATCCTGCCGATCGAGCTCGGCGGGATCAGCGTGGACCGGCTCGGGACGTACTGGCCGGTCTACGGGCTCGTCATGGCCGCCATCCTCGTCTGGGGCATCGCCCTGGTCGTGGCCGGGCCGCGGCCGCACGGTCTCCGCGCGAGGCTCGGCCCGCACCGCTCGGCCACTCCCGCGTCGGGATAGCGGCCCTCGCGCCGGCCCACGGCCTCGCCCGTCAGCGACCGGTTGCCAGGAGATTGCGCGCGGACGCGAGGCTCGTCGTCAGGCAACCTCCCGGGGACGGGAGTTGCCGTCAGGCGACCTCCCGCCGGATAGTCCCGGCGGCCAGCACCACGAACAGCGCGGCGATCGCCACCAGCACCGCCAGGTCGAGCTGCACCCCCGAAGCCGCCAGCCCGCGGCCCTGGATCATGATCTCGCGCAGCCCGTCCGCGGCATACGTCAGCGGCAGCGCGCGGGCGATCGGCTGGAGCGGCCCGGGGAGCGTCTCGATCCGCCAGAAGATCCCGGACAGAAGGCCCTGCGGCACGATCACGATCGGGATGAACTGCAGGATCTGGAACTCGGTCCGTGCGAACGTCGAGATGAAGATGCCGAGGCTGACCGCGCCGATCGCGAGCAGCAGCGCCACGACGAACGCGAGCAGCGGGTTCCCGGCGCTCGGCACCGCGAGGCCGATCGAGAACGCCCCGAGCGGCCCGATCGCCGGCACGTCGACGCGCATCAGCGTGAACGCGAGGAGCACGATGACCTGCAGCGTCGCGAAGATGCCGAACCCCAGCGTGTACCCGAGCACGATCTCGCCCTTGGTCACCGGGGTCGCGAGCAGGCGTTCGAGCGTGCCGCCGACCCGCTCGCGCAGGAAGCTGATCCCCGTCAGGATGAACACGAGGAAGTAGACGAAGAACCCGATGAAGAACGGCGACAGCGCGTCAAACGGGTCCTGGTTCGCGGCGCCGAAGACGGTCTGGTGCTCGATGACCGGAGCGGCGACGGCTCCCGGAACGGCCGATGCGAGCGCGGACGCGAGGACCTGCCGGACCTGCGCGACCTGCCCTCCCTCGGTCGGCGGGTTCGCCCCCTGCGTCATCACGACGAGGTGCGGGCCGGTGGCCGACGCGAGACCGGCGACGACGTCGGAGGGGATGACGAGGACGACGTCCAGCCGGTCGTCACGGAGCGCCGACCGCGCCTCGGCGTCGGTGATCGTGGAGGCCGGAACATCCACCGGCAGGGGCAGGATGGAGGACTCGGCCCGCGTCGCGATGATCGCCTGCGCGATCCGCGCCCCGGCGGCCCCGCCGTCGTTCACGATGCCGAGCCGGACGGGCGTCGTCTGCTGGTCCCGCAGCACCCACCCGAGCAGTGCCGAGATCGCGATCGGCACGACGAAGATCAGCGCGAGGGTCCGGCGGTCGCGCCGGAACTGCGCGACGATCCGGCGGATGAGCGCGGTGACGCGGCGCGGGCTCACGCGGTCGCTCCCACGTCGGCTCCCGAGAAGCGCAGGAAGGCCTCCTCGAGGTCGGCCGTCCCGGCCCGCCGCCGCAGCTCCTCGCCCGAGCCTCGCGCGATGACCTTGCCTCCGCGGATGAACAGGAGCTCGTCACAGCGGTCCGCCTCGTCCATGACGTGGCTCGAGACGAGCAGCGTGGCCCCTTCGGCCGACAGCGAACGGAAATGCCGCCAGAACTGCACCCGAAGCGCCGGATCGATCCCGACCGTGGGCTCGTCCAGCACGACGACGGGCGGCCGGTGGACGAGCGCGCACGCCAGCGACAGGCGGCGTCGCATGCCGCCGGACAGCTGCAGCACCGGGGTTCCCGCTCGCCCGTCGAGCTCGACGATGCGGAGCGCGTCCATGAGCCGCTCCCGGTCGAAGTTCCCGTACAGCGCGGCGAAGAACCGGATGTTCTCCCACACCGAGAGCTCCGGGTAGATGCCGTCGGCCTGCGTCATGTACCCGATGCTCGCGAGCATCTCCCGCGACGGCACGCGCCGGCCGAGCACGTACGCTTCTCCCGACGTCGGGCGCGCGAGGCCGACGAGCAGCCGGATCAGGGTCGTCTTGCCGGCGCCGTTGGGGCCGAGCAGTCCGTAGATCCGGCCCGGCGGCAGGGCGATGTCGACACCGTCGACGGCCCGGATCGACCCGTACGTCTTGACGAGGCCGCGCCCCTCGAGCGCCGGCGTGGCGGAGGCATGGGCTGCGGCACCGGCGGCGGAGACGGCAGCCGGTGCTGCCCGGCTCGGCCGAAGCGGCGCGCTCGTCTGGGTCATCCGCGCGTCCCTCATCCCGTGTGAGCTCCGAATGCCGGGCCGTCGCGTGGGGCCCGCGTTTCCCGACGGTACGACAGGTCGTGTGCGACGGTCTTGACGTTACAAGACATACTGCGGGGTATGTCAAGTCCAAACAGCAGGCCGGGGAGCGCGCGCACGCGGGAGCGGATCCTCGAAGCGGCGGCCGACGAGCTCGCCGAGACCGGGCGCCTGCGGCTGGCGGCCGTGGCGTCCCGCGCGGGCGTCTCTCGGCAGTCGATCCACTACCACTTCCGCGGGCTGGCGGGGCTGCGCGCGACGCTCGTCGCCGCGGGTACCGCTCCGGAGGCCGGACGCGACACTCGCGAACGCATCCTCGAGGCGGCCGCACGCGTCCTGTCGCGGCCGTGGACGCGGGCAGGGATCGACGAGATCGCGTCGGAGGCCGGCGTCACGAAGGGCGCGGTCTACCACCACTTCACCGACCGCGCCGCGCTCCTCCGTGCCGTCGCCGATCGCGTCGCGCCCGCGGGGTCGGAGCTCGTGCCGCCCGCGACCGGGGACGACCTCCCCGATCGCGAGGCCGTGGCGGCGCTGATCCGGATGTATCACGGGGCGGTGGCGGCGCGCGCCGACCTCGTCCGTAACCTCGTCATCGCGGGACGCGACGATCCCGAGCTCGTCGCCGCGATGGCGCGCGCGATGATCGCCCGCCTCGCGCCGGCGCTGCTCGCGTGGTACGGACGACGGGCGGCGCGCAGCGGCTTTCGCGACGTCGAGCCCTCGCTCGTCTTCCAGGCACTCTTCGGGCCTGTGTTCGCGCAGATCGTGTTCGGCTCGTTCCTCGACGAGATCCTCGCCGAGGTGGGTGGGCGCCCCGTGGCCGAGGTCGCGGAGACGTACGCCGACCTGCTCCTCGGCGGGCTCGCGCCGGCGGCCGGGACGGGCGGGTAGACCCGAGCCGTCGCGGCACGCCATCGTCACCACCACGCCTGCGGACTGCGCTCCGAGCGACCAGCGTGGCACCCCGCGCGCAGCCGGGAGGGCGAGCATGGCGGGATGCGGCGGACCGACGGGATCGCAGCGTCCGAGCGTCCAGCAGCGCGCGGACTCATCGGCGAGGTTGTCGTCCCGGTTGGGCTCGTCGCCTGTCGGTCAGGTCTCCGCGGAGGCGGCTGACCAGTGGGTCGTGCCGGCGGGTGGAGCGGAAAGCCCGGTCGACTCCTGGGCAGGACCCGCCGCTCTCACACTTCCTTGTATTCCCCTTCGACGGCCTCGTCCTCGGCCGGCTGCCCGCTCTGGCCCGTCCCCGCGCCGGCACCCGCGCCCGGGCCTTCGCCCGCGCCCGTCCCGTCGCCGCCCGGTGTCTGGCTGGCCTGGTAGGCGGCCGTGCCAACCTTCTGCAGCGCCGTGGCGAGCTCCGTGGTCCGGTTGCGGATGGCGTCCATGTCGTCGCCCTTCAGGGCCTCGCGCACGGCCTCCACCGCTCGCTCGGTCGCCGCCCGATCGTCGGCCGGGACCTTGTCGCCCAGGTCGCGCAGCGTGCGCTCCGCCTGGAACGCCAGCGTGTCGGCCTGGTTGCGCGTCTCGACCTCCTCGCGCCGCTTGCGGTCCTCCTCGGCGTGATCGGCGGCGTCGCGGACCATGCGGTCCACGTCGTCCTTCGACAGCATCGACGAGGCCGTGATCCGCACCGTCTGCTCGCGACCCGTCGCGCGGTCCTTGGCCTTGACGTCGAGGATGCCGTTCGCGTCGATGTCGAACGTCACCTCGATCTGCGGGATGCCGCGCGGGGCCGGCGGGATCCCGTCGAGGATGAACCGGCCGAGCGTCTTGTTGTCGGACGCCATCTCGCGCTCCCCCTGGAGCACGTGGATCTCGACCTGCGGCTGATTGTCGCTGGCCGTGGAGAACACCTGGCTCTTCGACGTCGGGATCGTCGTGTTCCGGTCGATCAGGCGGGTCATGACGCCACCGAGCGTCTCGATGCCGAGCGAGAGCGGGGTCACGTCGAGGAGCAGGACGTCCTTGACCTCGCCGCCGAGGACGCCCGCCTGGATCGCGGCGCCCACCGCGACGACCTCGTCGGGGTTGACGCCCTTGTGCGGCTCCTTGCCACCGAACATCGCCTTGACGGCCTCGACGACCGCCGGCATGCGCGTCTGGCCGCCGACGAGGATGACCTCGTTGATCTCGGTCGGCTTCAGCCCCGCGTCCTTCAGCGCCTGCTGGACCGGGCCCTTCGTCTTGTCGACGAGGTCGGCGACGAGGTCCTCGAGCTTGGCGCGGGAGAGCGTCACGACGAGGTGCTTCGGACCGGTCTGGTCGGCCGTGATGTACGGCAGGTTGATCTCGGTCTGGAGCGTCGAGGAGAGCTCGATCTTGGCCTTCTCGGCGGCTTCCTTGAGGCGCTGCATCGCCTGCTGGTCGGCGCGCAGGTCGATGCCCTGGTCACGCTTGAACTCCGCCAGCAGCCAGTCGATCACGCGCTGGTCGAAGTCGTCGCCGCCGAGGTGCGTGTCGCCGTTCGTCGACTTGACCTCGAAGACGCCGTCGCCGAGCTCGAGGATCGAGATGTCGAACGTGCCCCCGCCGAGGTCGTAGACGGCGATCTTCTCGTCGGTCTTCTTGTCGAGGCCGTACGCCAGCGCCGACGCGGTGGGCTCGTTGATGATCCGCTTGACGTCGAGGCCGGCGATCCGGCCGGCGTCCTTGGTCGCCTGGCGCTGCGTGTCGTCGAAGTAGGCCGGGACCGTGATGACGGCCTCGGTGATCTTCTCGCCCAGGTACGCCTCGGCGTCCGACTTGAGCTTCTGCAGGATCATCGCGCTGATCTCGGGTGGCGTGTACGCCGTCTTCCCGTCGGCCAGCACGACCTTCACGCCGTCGCTCCTGGCGTCGCGCTCGACCTTGTACGGCACGAGCCCCTTCGAGCGCTGGACCTCCGGGTCGTCCCAGCGGCGGCCCATGAAGCGCTTGATCGAGTAGACGGTGTTCGCGGGGTTGGTGATCGCCTGGCGCTTCGCAAGCTGCCCGACGAGGCGCTCGCCGGACTTCGTGAACGCGACGACCGACGGGACGGTCCGCCCGCCCTCCGAGCTCGGGATGACGGTCGGCTCGCCTCCCTCCATGACAGCCACGACCGAGTTGGTCGTGCCGAGGTCGATGCCGATGATCTTCGCCATGGTTCAGTGCTCTCCTTCGGGTGTCTCCCGCCCACCCGTGTTGTTGGCGACGGCCACGAGGGAGGGCCGCAGGACTCGATCCCGCAGCCGGTAGCCGCGCTGGAGCTCCGCGACGACGGTGCCGTCGGGGGCTTCTGTCGTTTCCTGGTGCACGACGGCTTCGTGCTCGCGCGGGTCGAACGGCTGACCGACTGCCTCGATGGCGGTCACGCCCTCCGAGTCGAGGAGCCCGCGCAGCTTGCGCTCGACGAGCCAGATGCCTTCGACCCAGCCCGTCTGCTCGAGCTCGGCCGGCATCGCCTCGAGGGCGCGGTCGAAGTCGTCGACGACGGCGAGGAGCTTGCGCAGGAGCGACTCGCTGGCGAGTCCCAGGCTCGCCTCGCGCTCCTGCTCGCTGCGCCGCCGGAAGTTCTGGAAATCAGCGGCGGTGCGCCGCCAGGCGGCCCGCATCTCTCCGGCCTCCTGCCGCGCCGCGTCGAGCTCGGCATGCAGGTTGTCGACCTCCGCCCGGAGCGCGTCGGCCTCGCCGGCAGGTCCCCCGCCATGGCGGGTCGAGGCGCGACCTCCGTGCTGCGGCGAGCCCTGGCCCGAGCCGCCCGGCATCCCCTGGTCGGGCCCCCCGGCCCGCCCACCGCCGGGATCACCGCCCGCCCCACCGGCCGGGCCGGTGGACCGGACACCTGCCGGCATCGGGCCGCCCGATCCGGGCTCCGATGCCGTCTCACCGTTCGTGCGAGGCGTCCCCGGCACGTGGATACGACGCCGCGTGGCGCCGTCGTTCTGTCGATCGGTCATGCGTAGAAGTGATCCACCAGCTCGTTCATGAGCCCGCTGACGTACCGGACCGTGCCGATCGCGTGCGGGTATGGCATGCGCGTCGGGCCGAGCACGCCGACGAGTCCGACGGCTCGACCGGGGCGCCCGTACGAGGCGACGACGAGACTGACGTCCCGCATCTCCTCGACCTCGTTCTCGGTCCCGATGATGACCTGGACTCCCGAGCGGCCGGCGACGCGACGGACGAGACGCCCCAGGTACTCGCGATCCTGGAGGACCCCGAACACCCGTCGCACCTTCTCGGACTCCGCGAACTCCGGCGCGGCGAGGACGTTCAGCAGACCCTCGCTCACCATGTCCTCGACCGCCGCGGCGTCGAACTCACGCATCACCTGGAGCGCGCGTGCACCACCGACCCGGACGATCTGCTCGATTGGTCCGTCGGCGCCCTCGGTGCGGGCCTCCAGCGCGGCCGCGGTCCGCTCGACCTGCCGCGTCGTCCGCCCGGCCAGCAGCTCGTTGAGCCGGCGCGCCGCGGTGTCGAGCACCTCCTGCGACGCCGGTTCGGTCAGCTGCAGCAGGCACTGCTTGACCTGCCCTTCGGCGAGGACGAGGACGAGCGCGGCGATCCGCTCGCCGGCCTGGACGAGATCGAGGCGGCGGAGGCGGGCGGTGGCGGGCTTGGCGGGCGTCGCGAGCCCGGCCTCGCGGGTGACCTTCGCGAGCGTCGCCGCCGCGAGCCGGAACCACTGCTCGGACGTGAACTCGACCTGTCCGAACTGGTGGCGGATCATCAGCTGCTCGACGGGTGCCAGGCTCACGCCATCGGCCACGGCGGTGACGTACCGCCGGTACCCGGCGTCGGTGGGCGTCCGGCCGGCGCTCGTATGGGGATGCGACAGGTACCCCGCGCGCTCCAGCTCGGCCATGATGTTGCGCACCGTGGCCGAGCTCATGCCCAGCCCGTGTCGCTCGACGAGGGCGTGGCTGCCCACGGGTGTGGCAGTCACGACGTATTCCTCGATGATGGTCCGCAGGATCGCCAGGGCCCGCGCGTCAAGCGGGCCCGGCTCGCGGTCCTTGCGACGCGCCACGCGTTGTTCCTCGAGTCTCGGCCGGCTTCCCGGCCCGTTCACACCGTCGAGAGTCTGCCGCCCGGCGGCTCGCTCCCATCGTTAGCACTCCAAGTGTTCGAGTGCTAACGCTTCGGGGATGGTACAGGCCAGCCGGGGGCATGTCAACGGACACTGCGGCTGTCTGTGGACACTGTGGCACGGACACTGTGGCACGCCACAGGCGGTGTCG
>JAKAAV010000087.1 GCA_021802185.1 Chloroflexota bacterium
GTGGATCGGGGTGATCCCGAGGTCCGGCAGCTTGACGCCGGGGTTGTCGGCCGCGAGCGCCGGGTCGTTCCACTTGGTGATCTTGCCGAGGTAGATGCCGGCGATCGTCGCCGGGCTGAAGCGGATCTCGCCGGTGAAGCCGGGCAGGTTGTACGTCATCGCGGCGGCCCAGTGGATCATCGGGATGTTCAGGACCGGAACGCCGATCTGCTGTTCCTGCTGGTCGCTGAGGTAGATGTCCGACGCGCCGAAATCGACGGTCTTCGCGATGAACTGCGAGATCCCGCCGCCGGACCCGATGGCCTGGTAGTTGACGGAGACGCCGGGGGCGACCTTCTGCTGGTAGATCTGGGCGACCGCGCTGAGCCACGGGTAGATCGCGGTCGATCCGGCGCCGGTCACCTGGGCCTTGTCGGCCTTGCCGATCGTCGTCGACGGGCTGACGCTGCTGTAGTCGACGGCCGAGGCGCCGGGCTGCGCGAGGGAGGCAGCCGGTGCGTTGCCCCCGCCCCCTGCGCCCGCCCCACCCGCCGGGGCACTCGAGCTGCCGACGGACGCCGAGCACCCTCCGAAGGCCACCGCCGCGACGACCGCAAGCGCTCCCCATCGGGCCCGCATCTGGATTGACACTCGTTCCTCCTCGAGACCCGGCGCGCCCCGGACGTCCGCCATGCGGCCCTGTCCCTGTCTCCGAGGCCCGTGCCGGGAACAAACCCGTTTCGTGCACTCGCACTCTCGGCGGCCGGCGTCAATCCGGCGTGCGGGCCGTGTTAGGGGTTGGTTAAATCTCGAGATGAGGTCGTCGAGGATCGCGGTCGTCTCGATCGGGAGCACGAGCGTCCACTACACCGTCGCGCGCCCGTCGGAGCGGGGCCTCGTCCCCGTCGCCGACGACAGTGTGCTGTTCGAGCTGGGGTCCACCGTCGACGCGAAGGGCCTCGTTCCGCCCGAACGCCTGGCCGAGCTCCACCGCGTGCTCGACTTCTACGTGCTGGTGGCGCGGGGCATGCACATCGCGCCGATCACGACGATCGCGACCGAGCCGCTTCGGCGCGCCTCGAACGCCTCCGACGTGCTGGCCGCCATCGCGTCGCAGACGGGCGGCCCGGTCCACGTGCTCGAGCACGAGGAGGAGGCGCTCCTCTCGCTGTTCGCGGTCCTGCACGGCCGCTCCCCGGCGGTCGAGACGCTCGTCCTCGACATCGGGGGCGGATCGTCGGAATACGCCCTCGCCCGGCCCGACGGCCCGCCGCTGCTCGCGGCGATCCGGACCGGGGCGGCGCGGCTGACGGAGGCGTGCATCCGGCACGACCCTCCGACGCGCGAGGAGATGGCGGCGGCGCTCGAGGCGGCACGCGGCCAGGTTCGGGGCACGCTCGAGGGGTCGCCCCGGGCGGCGACCATGGTCGGCGGCACGGCCACGAACCTGCTGCGCCTCGTCGCGGGCGAAGCGCGCTGGCGCTCGCTCACGCGGGCTCGGATCGACGACGCCATCTCGATCCTCGAGCTGACGACGACCGACGAGATGATCCGACGGCGACCGATCCGGCCGCAGCGCGCGCGCATCCTGCCGGGCGGCGCCGCGCTCGCCGCCGCGTTCCTCGACCGGTACGGGCTGGACCGCGCGACGGTCTCGCAGGGGAGCATCCGGGAGGGGGTGATCCTGGCGATCGCGCGCGCCGGGAACGACTGGCGCGCCCGCCTGTCCGACCTGGTCGGCGGCGCTGCGAACCCCTCCGGGGAATAGCGACACGACCAGGATCGCTCGCAACCCCGCTCGCCCGAGCCGCGGCTCCTCGACCCGTACGCGGCCGGGCGCGCCGCCGGCTCGCGTACCATCGGAGCGTGGCGCGCACGCTCCTGGTCGTCGACGACGAGGCGATCCTCCGCGAAACGCTCGAGTACAACCTCGTGCGCGACGGCTACCGGGTCGTCACCGCGGCCGATGGGCGGGAGGCGCTGTCGAGGTTCGCCGAGGAGCGCCCCGACCTCGTCATCCTCGACGTCATGCTCCCGGAGATGTCCGGGCTGGACGTCTGCCGCGCGATCCGGCGCGAGTCCGACGTCCCGATCCTCATGCTGACCGCCAAGGATTCCGAGATCGACAAGGTCGTCGGCCTGGAGATCGGCGCGGACGATTACCTGACGAAGCCCTTCGGCCTGCGCGAGCTCGTCGCGCGCATCCGGGCGCTGCTGCGCCGCACCGAGCCGCACGGCGCCGAGGAGGAGGCGGCCGCGCCCGCCGCCGCAGCGACCGCGACCGTGCCCGCCCCCGGCCCGCAGCCGACCGCGACCGAAGGCGTGCCCGCGGTGCAGCGGGTGCCGGACGGGTGGGAGCCGCCCGCGCACGACCGCCTCGGGGACGTCGTCGTCGACTTCGCCGGTCACCGCCTGCTGCGGGACGGCGTCGAGCTCCCGGCCACCGCCCGGGCGTTCGATCTGCTTGCGTTCCTCATGCGCCGTCCCGGCCGGGTGTTCACGCGGGAGCAGCTGCTCGACCAGGTCTGGGGATACGAGTACGCCGGCGAGACGCGGACGGTGGACGTGCACGTCCACCAGTTGCGGAGCCTGATCGAGCGGGACTCCGCCGCCCCGGAGTACCTCCACACCGTGCGCGGGGTGGGATACGTGTTCCGGCGGCCCGAACGACCGGACCCGGCCGGCCCGGACCGGCCGGGCGGCTGACGTGCCTCCCGACGTCGTCGCGCTCGCGGCGGCCGTCGTCCTGCTGGCCGTGGTCGGCGGCTTCGCCGTCGCCCGGGAGCGCGAGCTGCGCCGGATCCGGCGGCTCGTGCGCGTCCGCGCCGGTCAATCGATCGAGCCGGCTCTGGAGGCGACGCGCGGGCGCGCGACGGAGGCCGAGCGGCAGGCGCGGCTGCAGGCGGAGGAGCTCGCGTTCCTCGTCGCTCTCGTGGGGACCGGGGTCATCCGGCTCGACGGCGACCTGAACGTCGTCTCGGCGAACCGCGCCGCGCACCTCTTCCTCGACGCTCCCACGGGGTCGCTTCCCGGGCGGCACGTTCCCGATCGTCCGCCGGCACGGCTCGACGGACCAGGGGACGCGATCGTCACCGGGCTCGGTGACGTCCGACTCGACGCGGTCGCGCGGACGGCCGCCCGCAACGGGAGCGCCGCGGACGACGTGGCCTCGGGCGGCCCCGACGGCCGGATCCTGTCGGTGCGCGCCCGCCGTTCGCCGTCCGGCGACGTGTGGATGATCCTCGACGACCTGTCCGAGCTGCGCCGGCTGCAGCGGATCCGGACCGAGTTCGTCGACAACCTCTCGCACGAGCTGCGCACGCCGCTGACCACCGTCCGGCTCCTCACCGAGACGCTGACCCGGGACCTCGAGGAGATCGACGTGCCTCCGCGCGTCGTGGACCTGGTCCAGAAGATCGACGTCGAGACCGGACACCTCGTCCAGATGGCGACGGAGCTGCTCGATCTCGCCAGGATCGAGCAGGGCGGTGTGCCCCAGCTCTACATCGACGACGTCGAACTCGCGCCGGTCATCCAGGGCGCGGTCGATCGCCTGCGGCTGTTCGCCGAGCGACAGCACGTGCGCCTCCGCTCGGAGGTCGCACCGGACCTTCCCGTCGTGCTCGGAGACGGCGAGCGGCTCGGCCAGCTCCTCATGAACCTGCTCCACAACGCGATCAAGTTCTCGCCGGGCGGCGGCGACGTCACCGTCCGGGCACGGCCGACGCCGGTGCCCGGAACGCCCGGCCTCGTGACGCTCGAGGTCGAGGACCACGGCGTCGGGATCCCGTCCGACGACCTGCCGCGGGTCTTCGAGCGCTTCTACAAGGTCGACAAGGCGCGGGTCCGCGGCGGCGGGGGCACTGGCCTCGGGCTCGCGATCGTGCGGCATATCGCCGAGGGACACGGCGGGCGAGTCTCGGTAGAAAGCGTGGAGGGGCAGGGGTCGACGTTCCGGGTCGAGCTGCCGGCGGCGCCGCCCGTGCCGAGCGTCGACCGGCCGGGGGCCGGGACCTCGCGCTGACGCCGGGCCGGAGCTGCCTGCGCCGAAGCGGCCCCGACCATGGCCGCGGCCCTCACCCCCGCCGCTCGTCGCCGCGTCAGTCGGAGCGCACGTCCTCGAGCAGCTTCGCGATCTCCCGGGCGTTCGTCGTCCCGTAGTTCGCGAAGCAGTTGTTCATCAGCACGTGCGTGTCGTGCGCCTTCGCCGCCGCCTCGGCGATCTTCGGCACCCACGGCTTCAGCTCGTCCTTCCCGTACAGGTAACGGAATCGCTCCACGGTCGGGATGCCCTGCGCCTCCCACGTCTCGACACGGCGGCCATGGAAGCGGACCACGGCCAGGTCGGGGGACGTCGTGGCGGTGATCGGCGGGATGCTGCTCCTCAGTCCCTGCGGGCCGTCGACCATCACGAACGCGATCCCGTGGTCCGACAGGAACCGCAGCGTCCGTTCGGCGTTCCTTTCGTTCAGCCATGAACCGTTGCGGAACTCGACCGCGCATCGCATGGGCGTGAGCCGTTCCGCGGCCTCGAGGATCGAGTCGCGTGCCTCCGACGACGGGAACACCCACCGCGGGTACTGGAGGAACACGGCGCCGAGCTGGCCGGAAGCCCGGAGCGGCTCGAGGCCCTCCGCGAAGAGGCGCCAGGTCTCGTCGCGAAGCTCGGGTGGCAGGTCCTTCGCATAGAGGCGCGGCTTCGAGGCGGCCTCCGCCGGGAGCGCGTCCCGGAGCGGCTTCGGAAGGCGGCGCGTCTCGCTCGGCTGCCCGGTGAGCAGCGCGTGCGCCTTCACGTCGAACGTGAAGTCGGGAGGCGTGCGGCGCACCCAGAGCTGGGACGTCGCGGGGGAGGGCAGCGCGTAGTACGTCGCGTCGACTTCGACGACCGGGAACTGCCGCGCGTAGTAGGCGAGGCGTTCCTCGGCGGTGTCCGCGCCCGACGGGTAGAAGACGCCGGCGGCCGTCATCGTCGGGTCGGTCCAGGACGCCGTCCCGACGCGGATCCAGCCCCCGCCGGGCGTCGCGATCGGCTGTGACGCGGCGTCCTCGAGCGGCCGCGCGCGCTCGCCGGCGACCGCGGTCCCGGGGTCGTGCTCGCCGCCGTACGGCATCTCGACGCCCCGCGACCCCTGTCTCCCCCGCACCGCAGCTCGCGGCGCAGTCCTGCGATCGTCCATCACTGCGCGATGGTCGTCGGTTGCGTGTAACGAATGCAAGGGTCATCCCGGGAGCTGTAGTCCCGGTGCGCGGTCTCGCCGCGATCCTGTTTCCTAGGGACCGGAGGGTCCACGGAACGGAGGAGAGACTGCATGGGGATCATTGCGTGGATCATCCTCGGCGCGATCGCCGGGTTCATCGCGAACCTCATCATGGGTTCGAGTGAGGGCGTGATCGGGACGGTCATCCTGGGGATCATCGGCGCGATCGTCGGCGGCTTCATCGCCTCGGCGCTCGGCATCGGCACGGTGACCGGGCTGAACATCGGCAGCATCGTGATCGCGGTGATCGGCGCGATCGTCGTCGTGGCGATCTACCGCGCGCTCGTCGGGCGGCGCACCGGCACCGCGGTCTGAACCGCCGGCGCTCGAACTCGGTCGCCACAGATGGCCGGGGCCAGCGGCGCCAGACGCCCGGCAACAGTGGCCGCTCCCGCTGCGGGAGCGGCCACTTCGGCGCCCGAGGCGTCGCCATCGAGCTGCTGACGGCGACGGCGGGGATGTCGACGGAGCCCGACGGGTCGTCGCCGCCCGGGTGATCGGTCCGCCGCGACCGCCGGACCTCGTCCGGGTCGCCGCCCTCGCGCTCGTGCTGCCTCGCCGGCTCGTCCTCCTGGACCGGCCGCTCGTGGAAGATCTGGCCGGCCTGCTCGAGCTTCTCGTCCGTGACGTGGCTCTGGCCGTGTCCCGTCTGGCCGGGGTATCCCTCCTGGCCGCGGGTGTCGCCCATGACGGCCTCCCTGCGCCCGCGCTGAGGCCGGCGTTGCGCCGGACGCCGGGAAGGCTCCGCCTGCGCGACCTCCATGTGCCGCGGCATCGCGTCCGAGGGCGTTTCCGAGGGCGCTTCGGATTGCGCACAGTCGCAGGCCGTGGGTGAGGGTTCGTATCGCACGGGCGGACATCGGACCGCGCCTCCACTCGCCGCCGGCCCCTTCGTCCATCCGGACCGTGTCGACGGACTCGGCCGGTCAGGCCTCCTCGCCCGGCTCCGCGGGGAGCGTGAACGCAAACGCCGCGCCGCCGCCCTCCGGGTGTTCGACCCGGATCGAGCCGCCCATCGCCTCGACGAGGCCGCGTGCGACGTTCAGCCCCAGCCCGGTCCCGCCGCTTGCGGCGCCGGTCGCGAACCGGTCGAAGATCCTGCCCCGCATCTCCGGCGCGACTCCCGGTCCACGGTCGCGCACGACGACGTCGAGCACGCGGCGTTCCGGCTCGTGTTCGACCGCCGTGACCGCGGGCGGAGCGGGGAGACGCAGGGCGCCTCCGGCGACGACCGTCACGCCGGCCGCGTGGGCCGTCTCCGGCGCGTTCGCAGTCGCCTTTCCCGGAGCCGGGCGCACACAGATCGCAACGTCGATCGGCGCGCCGACCCCGTGCTTCACGGCGTTATCGAGCAGGGCCCACACGACCTGGTCGACCCAGTCGCGGTCCGCGATCGCCAGCCAGGCCCCCGCGTCGTCGCGAAGATCGAACGGGATCTCGTCTCGCCCGAGGCTCTCCCACGCCCGCCGCACCATCGGCGCGAGCGCGACCACCTCCTCGCGCGGCCGCAGCGTCCCCGCTTCGATCCGCGACACCGTCAGCAGCTGAGCGACGAGGCGCGACAGCCGGTCGGCCTGCTCGACGATGATCCGCGCCGCCCGGTCGCCGTCGTGCGACGCGAGCCGTTCGGCGAAGGCGCGAATGCTCGTCAGCGGCGTCTGCAGGTTGTGGCTCACGCCGCGCAGGAACTCGCTCTTGAGCTCGGACAGCGACCGCGTCTCCGCGTACAGCTGCGCGTTGCGCACCGCGGCCGCCAGCTGCCTGGCGAACAGCGCGAGCAGGTCGGCGTCGGCCGCGCCCCAGTCGCGCATCGGCGGGACGATCGCGCGAAGCCAGCCGACGCGATCGTCGCCCAGGCGCAGCGGCTCGACGATCGTCCATGCTTCGCCCGGCACGCGTTCGTCGGCCCGCGGCGCGTGCTGCTCTCCGGAGGCCAGCACGACCTCGACCGACCGGAACCCGAAGGCTGAGGTCGCGGCGCGTTCCGCAGCGGTGACGAGCGGCTCGATCCCGGCGCTTGGCGACAGCGCCGCGAGCGCCTCGAGCACCTGGTGGAGCGATTCGTTGCGCGCCGACAGCGCGGCGGCGAGCCGGTTGTGGCTCGCGGCGAGACGGCCGAGCTCATCGTCAGCCGGCGCCGCCACGCGCGCCGAGAGGTCGCCGGCCTGCAGCCGGTCGAGCGTCTGGGCCAGCTCCCGCATCGGTGAGATCAGCCCGCCGGCGAGCGCCACCGACAGGAAGAGCGCCCACAGGACGGTCAGCGTGAGCGCGACCGCCAGGACGACCGCGACGTCCGAGCTGCCGACGACCGGCATGGCGAGCGCGACGTAGCCCAGCACCAGGCCGGACGACGCGCGAACGGGCACGACGGCGACGCCCGATCCGCCCGAGGTGGAGGTCAGCCCTTCGGTCGCCTGCGTGGCTCCGGCAGGAAGGCTCGTGGGCGCATCGTCGCCTGCGCTCGACCTCACGGACCCGTCGGAGGCGAAGACCGTCACGCCGCCGCCGACCGTCGTCGCCAGGCGCGCCGCCGCCGACTGGTCGGGCAGCTGGCCGGCCGGGAGGCCCGCGACCTCGAGCCGGACGAGCGCGAGCGCGTCCGACTGGACCTGCGACCCGGCGACCGAACCCGCGCGCCACGTCGCCACCAGGCCGAACACGAGCACCGGCAGCAGCGCGACGGTGGCAAGCGCGAGGAAGAGGCGCGTCTGGAGCGGGAGCCGGCTCACCACGTTATCCGCGACCGCCAGAAGCCCGGGTTGGATGCCGCCGCTCGTGGCGCCGCTCGTCCCGACCGGGGACCAGAAC
>JAKAAV010000088.1 GCA_021802185.1 Chloroflexota bacterium
GGAGAGGCGGCTGGACGCGGAGCGGCGGCCGCGACGCCGCGAGAGAGCGGACGGCGGCGGGATGCCCGCCGCCGTCCGCGGTCGCTGGGAGGAGGAGCGCGACAGGCGCGCGCCAGCGACGTAGCCGTTTCCGCCGGTCCGGGTCCCGGACCCGCGGCGCTATCGTGCGACCGCTGCCGACACCTCCTGCGGTCGAACCACCATCACCGGCACACGCGAGTGCCGCACCACGTACTCGGAGACGCTCCCGAGCAGCAACCGCCCGATCACGCTGCGGCCGTGCGTTCCGACGACGACCAGGTCGGCCCCCTCCGACTCTGCGGCGGACACGATCGCTTCGCCGGGCTGTCCCTCCCACGTCAGGTACGTGGCCGAGACGCCGCACCGGCGCGCGTCATCGACAACCGCGCGCGCAATCGCCTCCGCTTCCTGCCGCGCGCCGAACAGCGAGCCGGGGAAGATCGATCCCGGTGCGACGACCTCGCTGACGTTGACGACGTTGACGACGAGGAGGCGGGCGCCGAGCCGCAGCGCAAGGTCGATCGCCTCGTCGCCGGCTGCGGCGGACGCGGGCGAGCCATCGGTTGCGACGAGGATCGTCTCGATCCTGGCCATTCCTCCTCCTTTCCTCACGAGGGTGACGCGCGACAGCGAGCCGGCGCGTCTGCCGGACGGCCCGAAGGGACCCGTCAGCCGGCCCACGTCAGCGGGACGGCAGGACCGGTCGGGGGCTCGTGCACGCGTCGGAGCGATGGGGTCGGGGGCTCGTGCACGCGTCGGAGCGATGGGGTCGAGACCTGCGCCGTGAAGGCTGAAGCGGTCGCCGCGCGCACGAGGAACACCGGAACACTCGCGCTCGCGGCCGAGCGCCGAAGCCTCGAGAACGTCAGGCCATCGGGGCGGAAGCGCCGGGAGTCGTCAGGCCGCCAGCGCCCGCAACTGCCCCGCCAGGATCGGTCCCGCGATGCGCTTCAGCAGCGTCGCCCCGACCCCGCACTCGCGCGCGTCGCGGCGCTCGCGTTCGCCCCAGTACGACGACAGCACGGCGATGCGGTTGCGACCCAGGTTGTCGGCAAGCAACCGGACCACGGTCGTCCAGCCCGCGGAGAGGTCCCCGTCGACGAGCGCCACGTCGATCGCGGTCTCACGGGCGGCGCAGGCCGCGTCGGAGGCGTTGGACGCCCGGGCGACGACATCGAACCCGTGCAGCGTGAGGTACTCGGCGAGCGCGTCACCGGCGGCGCGGTGGTCGCTCACGAGGAGGAGGCGCGGTCGCCGGGGGTCGCGGGGTTCCATGGACGAAGCCTGAGGGCGGGCGGTTCGGACGGCGAAGCGACGAAGAGGCCGAAGAACCCTGCCGAACGGCCCTACGCACGTCTCGCGTCCATAACGATCCTATGAGCAAGGCGAACGCCGCAGGGGACGCGCGGCGTTCGCCTCTTTCAGTGCCCCTCAGACGAAGTGGCGGCGCCGCGCCATGCAGTCGAGGTCGTCGCGGAAATCGGGGTGCGCGATCGCGGTCAGCGCGCGGACGCGCTCGGCGATCGTCCTGCCGTGCAGGTGCGCCACGCCCCACTCGGTGACGACGATCTGGACATGGGCGCGGGTCGTCACGACCCCGGCGCCCTCCTTGAGCGTGCACACGATCCGTGACGTCTTCCCGTCCGACGTCGTCGACGGAAGCGCGATGATCGCGCGGCCGTCTTCGGCCAGGGCCGCTCCCCGGATGAAGTCCATCTGCCCGCCGACGCCGCTGTACAGCTGCCAGCCGATCGAATCGGAGCACACCTGTCCCGTGAGGTCGACCTCGATCGCCGAGTTGATCGCACACATGCGCCTGAACCGCCGGATCACCGACGTGTCGTTCGTGTAGTCGACCTCCCGCATCTCGATCATCGGGTTGTCGTCCACGAACTCGTAGAGGCGCGGGCCGCCCATCATGAACGCGGCCACGATCTTGCCGCGGTCGAGCTCCTTGCACTGCCCGGTCACGACGCCGGCCTCGACGAGATCGACGACTGCGTCGGTGAACATCTCTGTGTGGATGCCGAGGTCGTGGCGGTCGCGGAGGGCGTGCCCGACCGCGCTCGGGATCGCGCCGATCCCCATCTGCAGCGTGGCCCCGTCGGGGATGAGGTCGGCCACGTACTGCGCGATCCGGCGCTCGAGCTCTCCGGGCGTCCCCGTGTCGTGCACGTACGGCGGGCGATCCACCTCGATCGCGAGGTCGATCTCCGACACGTGCACGAAGCTGTTGCCGTGCGTGCGCGGCCAGGCGCGGTTCACCTGGGCGATGACGGTCCTCGAGGAGCGGATCGCCGCGAGTGTCGCGTCGACCGAGGGCCCCAGCGAGCAGAAGCCGTGCGCGTCGGGCGGGGTGACGTTGATGAACGAGACGTCGAGCGGAACGATCCCGCGCGTGAAGAGGCTCGGGATGTCCGAGAGGAAGACGGGGACGAAGTCCGCACGGCCCTCGTTGACCGCCTTCCGCGCGTTCGGGCCGATGAACAGCGCCTTGTGCCGGAAATGGTCGGCCATCTCCGGGGTCAGGTGCGGGGCCGGCCCCTCGGCATGCATGTGGACGATGCTGACGTCGTGCAGCTCCGGCGCACGACCGACCAGCGCGTCGAGCAGCTCCGTGGGTGTGGCGGCGGCCGCCTGAACGAAGATCTGGTCGCCGGACCGGATGCCGGCCACGGCTTCCGCGGGCGTCACGATACGCATCATCTCGTGAGCCTAGATCCGTCGCCGCCCGCGGGAACCGTCCAATGCAGGCTCGAGGAGGTGTCCTCCGGCACGTCCTCCAGAGTCCGATGGGTGGATGTCCACCGGCCCAGCGCGGCTCGGGTCGCCGCGCGCCTACTCCGCGCCGGGGAGCCGGTGCCGGGCGACGAACGCCGCCGCCTGCGACCGGCGCTGGAGGTTCAGCTTCGCGAGGATCGAGCTCACGTAGTTCTTGACGGTCTTGTCCGAGAGGAAGATCTCGGACGCGATCTCCTTGTTGGTCTTCCCCTCCGCGATCAGGAGCAGGATCTTCTGCTCCTGCCGGGTGAGCTGCGCGAGCTCGTCGGTGTAGGTGCCCGTCGCGATCCGGCGCACCCGGTCGAGGACCTTCTCGGTGACCGCGGGGTCGAGCAGCGACTCGCCGCGGCCGACCGCCTCGAGCGACGAGACGAGGTCCCGTCCGCGGATCTGCTTGAGCAGGTAACCGCTCGCGCCCGCCACGATCGAGGCGAACACCGCCTCCTCGTCGGGGTAGCTGGTCAGGATCACCACGCGCGTCTGCGGCATCTCGGACCGGATCTCTCGCGTCGCCTCGATGCCGGACCCGTCGGGCAGGCGCACGTCCATCACGATGAGATCCGGCTGGTACTTGCGTGCCGCCTCGACCGCCTCGGCCACCGTCCCGGCCTGCGCGACCACCTGGAACCCCTCGCGCCGCTCGAGCAGGGAGACCAGGCCCTGCCGCACGACTTCGTGGTCGTCCACCACCAGGAGCCGCAGCGGCCTGCTGGTCGCTCCCTCTGTCACCGTCGCCCTCCGATCGTCAGGCCGATCCGTCCTGGCTGCTCGACGTCGCCCCCCGCACCGGGACGCGGACCGCGACCCGCGTGCCGCGTCCCACCGCACTCTCGACGAGGAGCTCGCCGCCCAGCTCGGCGGCCCTTGTCCTCATGTTGCCAAGCCCCATGTGCCCCGGACCGCGCCGCGCGGCCGGGTCGAACCCCACTCCATCATCCACGATGGCGAGCTCGAGCGCACGCTCGTCCGCCACGAGATGGATCTCGGCGTGCCCGGCGTGCGCGTGTCGGGCGACGTTGCTGAGCGCCTCGCGGGCCAGCTGGAGCAGCTGCGCGGTGTCGTCCGCGGGTAACTCGAAGTCCGCGGGTCCGTTCACCTCGAGCGTGATGTCGATCATCGTGTTGACTCGGAACTCCTCCGCCATCGCGGCCAGCGCCTCCACGAGGCCCGCCTGGTCGAGGGGCTCGGGCCGCAGCCCGAAGATGAAGTTCCGGATGTCGCGGATGGTCAGGTTGATCGACTCGATCGCTCGCTCGATGCGGGCGGACGCCTCGGCAGGGTCGTCCGGCGCGAGCTCGAGCGCGTCGTCGAGCATGAGGCCGACGGCGTAGATGCTCTGGATCACACCGTCATGGAGGTCACGGCCAATGCGCTGCCGCTCCTCGAGGATCGCCAGGCGCTGCTCCTGCTCGTGGAGCTTCGCGTTCTCCATCGCGATGCCGGCGTGCGCCGCGAACAGCTCGACGAGGCGCTGGTCGGCATCGGTAAAGGCGGCGCCGTCCTCGCGGTCGGTCACGTAGAGGTTGCCGAGTATGCGGCCGCGCACCGATACGGGCACGCCGAGCAGCGAGCGCATCTCGGGGTGGTTCGGCGGGAACCCGATGCTGCGCGGGTGCGCGGCGATGTCGGGAACGCGGAGCGGGCGCCCCTGCTCGATGATCAGGCCGAGCAGCCCGCGACCGTGCGGGGCAGGGCCGATCCGCTCCCGCTGGATGCGGCTGATCCCGCTCGTGATGAAGGGATCGATCTGCCGCTGCTCGTCGAGCACGCCGAGCGCGGCATACCGCGCATGGACGAGCCTGCGGACGTTGTCGACGATGACCTGCAGCACGCGGTCGACCGACAGGACCCCGGAGATGCCCCGGGTGGCCTCGTCGAGCGCCGCGAGTTGCTCGCCGACCTCGTCGGCCTCCGTCCGAGCGGTTGCGGAGGCTGACGCGACGTCGAGGATCCGGACGAGGGCCGCGGCGGATTCCGGCGCACCGTCGACGAGCAGCTCGACGCCGCCGTCCCTGTGGTCGCCGTTCGCGGCGACCAGAGCCACGTGGAGCCCGGCCCGGCGAGGCGCCGAGGGTGCGCGGCGCAGCGTCCCGGCCCCGACCTCGCCCTCGGCCGACTCGGGGCGGCGCGAGAGCCGGATTCCGGCGATTCCGTGCGCCTCGGCGTAGCCGGCGAGCTCGGTCGCCAGCCGTCGCCGTTCGGCAGGTCCGCGCGAACGCAGCCATCCCGACGTCGCCTCGATCAGGTCGACGACGGCCATCTCCGGGCGGCGTCGAGGCCGGCCGGACGGGCGCGGCCCGTCGGACTGACGCCGATCCACAGCGGGATGAGATCGCGTTCGCGCCTCGGTCGCGGCGAATGCCTCCGTCACGACCGGCGCTCCCAGCCCGTCGCGACTGCGGCGCGAGCGAGTCCGTCCGCCCCGGGAGTGCCACGCTCGAGCTCGACGGCGAACCGGCCCACGAGGCCGCCGAACGCCCCGCCGTCGTCCTCCGGCGCCTCGAGCACGGTCCCCACGCTCGCGAGCCGCTCGTCGGGCGCGACGCCGCGCGGCAGCACCGCGACGACCTGCGCGCCGTGGAACGCCGCCCCATCGAGCGCAGCCGCCTCGGCGTCGGACTCCAGCGGCTCGGCGAGCAACAGCACCGAGAATTCGACGAGGTAGCCGAGACCGAGCTCGACGTCGCCGCGCTCGAGCCGCGGGAGGTCCGCGTGCGGGGTCTCGGGCTCGGGCGTCCGGGCCGCGGGGTCGCGCAGCATCGCCGCATGCCCGATCCCGAGCCGCGACAGGCCGACGATGACCTCGTCGCCCGCCGCGTCGTCGCCGATCGACCCGACCAGCTCGACCGACGCCCCGGCCTGGACCGCGGCGCGCGCGATCGACACGCAGAGCCCGGCGGGGGCGGGAGCCACCACGCCGGGCGTGCCGGGACGGCGTGCCGCGCGCGGGCGGCCAAGGACGACGATCATCCGCGCTGCAATGTAGCGGCCGGCCATCGGGGCGGCAAGTCGCGGAGCCCGTGCGAGCGGTCGCAGCCGGCGAGAGACGCCCCGGCATGCGCCGGCGGCTCGGCTGGGATGTGCTCCGCGTGCCGCGGCGCGCCTCACACGGCCTGCACGCGCGACCGCAATGGCTCGCCGTGCAGGGACAGCAGCGCGGGCGTCGAGACGATGGCGGCGACGGCGCACGCTGACGCCGCCGCGCAGCCGACGATCAGCGCGAGCGGCGCGCCGGCGGCCTGGGCGGTGGCGCCCGCCCAGAGGCTGCCGATCGGCGTGACCCCGAACGACGTCAGCACGTACAGGCTCAGGATCCGGCCGCGCAGCCGGCCCGGAGAGAGGAGCTGGACGAGCGTGTTCGCGCTCGTGTAGTACCAGACCTGGGCCGCGCCGGCGACCGCGAGCGCGATGCACGACACGGCCACCGACGACGACAGCGCGAAGCCGGCCACAGCGACGACCAGCACGCCCAGCCCGGCGAGCATGAGCCGCGCGTCCCCGCCCGCGGGCCGGAGGATCGCGACCGACAGCGCGCCGCACAGCGCGCCGGTCCCCATCGCGGCGGTCAGCAGCCCGAGGCCGGGGGCGCCGATGTCCAGGACGTCGGCCGCAAAGACCGGCAGCAACGTGAGGTACGGCAGCACGAACGTCGTCGGGACGGCGGCGAGCACGACGAGCACGAGCAGAAGCCGCTGGCGGCGGACGTATCGCAGACCGTCGAGCAGGTGCCCCCACAGGCTCTGCTCCACCCGATCGAGCGCGGCGTCCGAGGGCAGCCGGATCCGGGTCAGCACGAACACGACCGCGCCGAAGCTCGCCGCGTTGAGCCAGAAGCTTGTCGCCTCGCCGACGAGCCCGATGAGGACGCCGGCGACGACCGGGCCGATGACGCGCGACAGGTTGAACTGCGCGCTGTTGAGCGCGATCGCGTTCCCGACCGCCTCGCGGCCGACGAGCGCGGGCACGATCGCCTGGAACGCCGGGCTGGCAAGCGCCTGCGCGGTCCCGGCGAGCAGCGCGATCAGGGCGATCTGCCAGTACTGCACGACGTGCGTCATCGTGAGCAGCGCCAGGAGCCCGGCGAACGCCCCCTGCGCGATCTGACTGGCGGTAAGCAGGCGGCGACGATCCAGCCGGTCGGCGAGCACGCCGGCGTACAGCGACAGCAGCAGCACCGGCGCGGTCGAGATCGCGGAGATCAGCCCGAGCAGGCCGGCGGAGCCGGTCAGCTGCAGGACGAGCCACCCGAGGGCCGTCGTCTGCATCCACGATCCGATGTTCGAGACGAAGGCGCCGCCCAGGTACAGCCGGTAATCCGGCGCCCGGAGAGCCGGCAGTCGCGCGGCCGTCGGTGTCCCCTACCGGCTCTCGGCGGGCGCGATCTCCTCGCCGCCTGCATCGCCGTTGGTCGCCTCGCCCGCGGCGGAACCCTCCGGAACCTGCCCGGCCAGCACCGGGTCGTGGATGACCTCGACCTCGCCGATCTCGCGCAGCCCGGCCTCGATCCTCGCGGCGTCTCCGACGACCACGACGCGAGCGTCTGACGCCCGCACGTGTGCCGCAGCCGCGAGGACCTGGGCCGCGGTCACGGCCGCGATGGCCGGCCGGTACAGGTCGAGCTCGTCGTCCGGGAGGCCCAGTGCGACGAGCCCGGAGATCGCGCTCGCCACCTGCGAGGCCGTCTCGAACCGCAGCGGGAACACGCCGATGAGGAAGTCGCGCGCGGCGTCGAGCTCGGCGGCGGTCGGCGGCTCCTCGGGCATGCGCGCGAGCACGTCGAGCGCGTCGCGCACGGCCGGCGCGGTGACCTCGGTCTGCACCGCCATCCGGACGGCGAACGGTCCCGGCACCCGGCGGAGGTCGAAGCCGGCGTGGACGGCGTACGTGTACCCGCGTTCCTCGCGGAGCAGCCGCTGCAGACGCGAGTCGAACAGCCCGCCGAGGATCGCGCTCATGACGACGACGGCGTGGTAGTCGGGGATGCGCCGCGCGAGCCCGACGTGTCCGATCCGGACCTCGGTCTGCGGGGAACCGGGCCGGTCGACGATGACGACGCGCGGGCCACCGACTGCCGGCGTGGCGTCGAGCGGCACCGGCGCGGGCAGATCGCCCGCCGACGTCCACGAGCCGAACCGCTCCGCGACGAGGTCGACGACGGGAAGGTCGGCGAGGTC
>JAKAAV010000089.1 GCA_021802185.1 Chloroflexota bacterium
ACGCGACGACGCGGTGCTCGTAGGGCCGCCCGTCGGGGCCGGGCGTGGCGGCGAACGCCTGCTCGACCGCGGGCAGGTCGTCGAACGGTCCCGCGTATCGCCAGCCGACCAGGTCGGATCCGGGC
The DNA here is from genome assembly GCA_021802185.1 of Chloroflexota bacterium. GTDB lineage: Bacteria > Chloroflexota > Limnocylindria > Limnocylindrales > CSP1-4 > JAJYNJ01. The sequence goes on from JAKAAV010000089.1 coordinate 126, forward strand.
CGCTCCTCGAGCACCTCGAACGGCCCGACCAGCGCCTGCTTCAGCGTGCCGCGCCCGAGCCAGTACACGTGGTCGCCCTGGCGGACCTTCACGTACCGCAGGTCCGGCCCCACGGCGGCCGCGACGTTCGACGTGAGCGTCCACGGTGTCGTGGTCCACACGAGCAGCGCCTCGCCGGGGCGGTCGACCAGCGGGAACCTGACGGTCAGACCGGGATCCTCGCGATCCTGGTACCCCTCGGACATCTCGTGCTGGCTGATGCCGGTCCCGCAGCGCGCGCACCACGGCATCGTGTCGTGGCCCTTGTAGAGCCAGCCGCGCCGGTGGCACTCGGCGAGGAACGCCCAGATCAGGTCGTTGTTCTCGTTCGAGAACGTGAAGTACGAGCCGCCGAGCTCGGGCATCCCGAGCCGGCCGACGATCTGCTCGACCGTGTCGGTGACAGGGCCGTCGGGCCCGTCGACCGTGATGACCCGCTGCGGCTCGTCGGCGAGCAGGTCGCGCAGGCGCCGCAGCTCGTGCGGATCGTTCCAGTCCATCCACATGCCGAGCCGGATCGACTGCTCGGTCTGGCGCGCGGCGAACGTGAGCACGCGCTGCTTGCACAGGCTGACGAACTCGGCGATGCCGTAGTCCTCGATGTCGCGCTTGCTGGTGAAGCCGAGCTCGCGCTCGACGTTGACCTCGACCCACAGGCCCTGGCAGTCGAACCCGTTCTGCCAGCGCTCGTCCTGGCCGAGCATCGCGTGATAGCGCTGGAACACGTCCTTGTACGTCCGGCCCCACGCGTGGTGCACGCCCATCGGGTTGTTCGCGGTCATGGGTCCGTCGAGGAACGACCACCGGGGACGCCCGGCGTTCTGCGCCCGGAGGCGTGCGAACGTGCGACGCTCGCGCCACAGCTCGAGCGTCGCGTGCTCCTCCGCGGGGAAGTCTGGATGGGCGGGAACGGACCGGAAGGGCGACTGCATCTGCGCCACAGGATACAGAACGGGCCCCCCCGCTCGCCGATGGCGGCTCCGGCGCGTGCTCGAGGCTCGGGAGCCCGCCCCGGCCGGCACCCGGTATGATCCCCAGCGTGAACGCAGACAACCCGGGCGGGCGTCCCTCCCCGTTCGCGGCCGCCTTCCTCAGCCTCGTCTTCCCCGGCCTCGGCCACCTCTACGCGCGCCGGCCGGCGCGCGCGCTGGCGTTTGCCGCGCCGCCGCTCCTCGGGCTCGCGCTGCTCGCCGGGCTGCTGGTCAACGCCGCGACACGCGACATGCTCAAGGTGAGTGTCTTCGATCCGTCGGTGCTGGACGCCATCCTCGCCATCGACGTCGTGCTGTTCCTGTACCGCCTCGTCGCGATCGTCGACGCCTACCGGTGCGCCCGACAGGCGCAGGCCCTGGCCGGCTTCGCGGAAGGCGGCCTCGGTCTCGGCTCGATCTCCGTCGCGGGAGTCGTCGCGGTGGTCCTCGTCATGGGCATGGCGCACGTGGCGCTCGCGCGGTACGACCGGATCGCCCACGACACGATCATGGCGGTCACGAGCGACCAGCCGACCAACCCGGTCGCGACCGCGACGCCGGGCGGCAGCCAGCCCGCCGCCTCCGCGGCCGCCGTCACCCCCCAGCCCCAGGCGACGCCGATCCCGTGGGACGGTGGCCGCCTGAACGTGCTGCTCGTCGGAGTCGACCAGCGGCCCGCGGACCAGACGTTCAACACCGACACGATGATCGTCGCGAGCATCGACCCGGCAACGGGCCAGGTCTCGATGTTCAGCATCCCCCGCGACTTCGAGCAGATCCCGCTGCCGCCATCCTGGCCGGCCGCGTCGTACTACGGCGGCGTCTACCCGAACAAGATCAACAGCATCTGGACGGCCGCCGAGTCGCAGCCGAACCTGTGGCCCGGCACGGACGCGAATCGCGGCGTGACGGCGCTCAAGGGCACCATCGGCTACCTGCTCGGGATCAACATCCCCTACTACGTCGAGGTCAACTTCTCGGGGTTCCGCCAGGTCGTCGACACGCTCGGTGGCGTCACCATCGACGTCCAGCTGCCGGTGACGGACTTCGACTACCCGACCGACGACGGACGCGGCGCGATCAAGCTGTACATCCCGCCCGGGATCCAGCACATGAACGGCGAGCAGGCGCTCGCCTACGCGCGCTCGCGTCACGCGACGTCCGACTTCGACCGCTCGCAACGGCAGCAGCGCGTGATCACGTCGCTCCGCCAGCAGACCGACGTCCTGAGCTTCCTCAACCCGAACAAGCTCGACGCGCTGGGTCAGGCACTCCGGAACGCCGTCCACACCGACTTCCCGCGCAACCAGCTGCCCCAGCTCGTGTCGCTCGTCGAGAAGGCCAACACGACCAACATGACGTCGCTCGTGTTCACGCCGCCGGAGTACGCCGTCCAGTGCCCCGCCGCCGAGTGTGTCGTGCACTACTGGCTGCACCCGATCGTCCCCGCGATCCAGCAGGCGGTGGCACAGGCGCTCAGCTCGAACCCGGCGACGGCCGAGACCCGCGCAAAGCTCGCCGCCGAGAACGCGTCGATCCTCGTCGAGAACGGGAGCGGCATCGCGGGCCAGGCGACGAACGTCTCGGCGTACCTGGCGTCCCTCGGCCTCAGGACGTCGATCCCGTCGGCGAACGGCGGTCGCGCGCCGGGCGGGGTCCGGCCGGGCACCGTCGTGACGTTCTACAACGGGTCGGAGGCGAAGATGCCCGAGACCGTGAAGGTCCTCGAGTCGGCGCTCGGCGTGAAGATCCAGACGGCGAACGACCCGGGCGTGACGGCGAATGCGATCGTGGTCACCGGCACGGGCACGCCGCAGTACTCAGCGCCCCCGACCGGCTGACGTCCCCCATTCCGACTCCGACCGGCCGACTTCCCTGCGGAGCGGCTGATGTCGACCGCGGACCGTGCCCGGCCGGCGGTCAGACCTTTTCCGTGACGGTGTACTCGAGGCGGCGGCCCGTCATGAGCCGCGTCTGCGCGTCGAGCGCGGGCAGGTTGCTGAAGATCATGCCGACCACCGGCACCGCGAGCCACTGCACGTAGACGAGCGCCCGGCGGAGGATCCCCCACGACTGCGGTCGCGGCGGCGCGATCCGGTCCTCGATGAAGATCAGGATCAGCAGGCAGCAGAACGCGCCGGTCAGCATCCATGCGGCATACACGGGGAGGTTGTGCCCGAGGGTCGTGTCGGCGAACCCGGAGTGCGCCCACGGGATGAACGTCTGCTGGCTGATGAACAGCGGCAGGCTCGACCCGAACACGAGCACGTACGGCGCGATCGCCCAGTTGATGTGGTCGGACCACAGGTCGACGAGCCGGTGCACCCTGACGCGCAGCGGGATCTCGGGATGCGAGAGCGCCTGGTGGATGTAGTACGGGATGTCCGTCACGCCCCACGCCCAGCGCCGGATCTGCGTGTACTGCTGGTAGAGCGTCCGCGGGTAGGTCCTGGCGCGCACCGCGTCGCCGAAGATCGGGATGAACAGCGGCTCGGCCCGGAACGTCCCGGCGTACGTGAAGAAGCTCTTCCAGTAGAAGCGCGAGTCCTCGGGGATCGCGTCGGTGGCCCAGTAGCCCACCTCGTGGATCGTGCGCAGGCTGACGGCGTACGAGCTGAAGCTGATGAGCCGCTCGGGCGTGAGCGAGCGCCACATCTGGACGTGCGTCGCGCTCACCGCCGTCAGCCGCACCGCCAGCGGTACCTCCCAGAGGTTGTTGTGGAACATCGGGATCGGCTGGTACAGGCGGTGGTAGCGGTCCGGGTCGGTCGCGAACCGGTGGGCGAGATACGTGAAGTACTGGCGGTGGACGCGGTAGTCGGAGTCGAGGTCGGTGACGATGACGAACGCCGGGTCGTACCCGAGGCGGACGAGCTCCGAGTACAGCCACCGCCCGCCGTACGCCATCGCGCTCGACTTGCCGATGACGACGCCCGGCTCGAGCGGATCGAGGATGTGGAAGAAATGTGCGAAGCGGTCGCCGAAGACCTCGCGGAGCCGGGCGACGTTCTCACGTCCGCCCAGATCGGTCTCACGCGTGATGATCGCGACGAGCTTCCGGTCGGCCGGCCAGTCCGACTCCGCGAGCGCACGAACCGTCGCCTCGAGCTTCTCGTACGGCTCCGTGTAGGTCGGGATCAGCGCGACCTGCACGAGCTTCCTGGGGTCGATCGGCTGGATCCCGCTCGCCAGCAGCCTTCGGACGTTCGCGAGCTCGGCCTCGAGCCGGTGCCGTTCCCGTCGCCCGCCACGCACCGCCAGTCGGTCGCCGGACCGTTCGATCTCGTGGATCCGTGTCCCGATCCGGTCGATGCGCTCCTCGAGCACGCGCTCGCGGCGCGGCAGGTCCGTGAGCCCCTCGAGCTGCGCGGCCCAGTCGGCGTCCTGCACGTCGCGCACGCGCAGGAACGTGATCGAGACGCTGACGATCAGGACGACGGCCTTGTACAGCCAGTAGAAGTCGAACGTCAGCACGAACCACGCGACGAGCATGGGGTACCAGACGCTGAGGACCACCGGCGACACGATCAGGAGCCATGTCACGGCTCCCGGCAGCATCTCGAGCAGGCGGAAGGTCCGGGGGTACGGGACGCCGGGCCCCGACGTTGGATCCAGTGAGAACGGCTCCTGTGCGAGCGGCTCTGCGAGCCGCTCCTAGTAGACGGGCGTGAGCCAGTGCCGGTAGGCGGGCAGACGGCCGCGCACGGCGTCGAAGTACACCTGCGAGATCCTCTTCGCGATCGGGCCGATCTCGCCGTTGCCGACGCGGTGGTGGTCGACGTCAGTCACGGGCGAGATCTGCGCGCCTGTGCCGCACAGGAACAGCTCGTCGGCGACGTACAGCTCGGTCCGGTCGATCTCGCGCTCGACGACCTTCAGGTCGAGCTCCCGCTCCGCGATCTCGATGACGCCGGCCCGCGTGATCCCCTCGAGGATGTCGTCGCTGACCGTTGGCGTGACGAGCTGGCCGCGGCGGACCATGAACAGGTTCTCGGCGCTGCCTTCGGAGACGTGACCGTCGTCCGCGAGGACGATCGCCTCGTCCGCGCCGACCAGCTGCGCCTCCGTCTTGGCGAACGCCGAGTTCACGTACGCGCCGACGATCTTCGCCCGCGCCGGCAGGGCCTGATCGCTGACGCGCCGCCACGAGACGGTCTGGGTCCGGATCCCGTGCGTCGTGTCGATGTAGTCGCCGAACGGGATCGCGAGGATGTAGAAGCCCTGCTCGAGGCCGTGCAGGCGCACGCCGATCGCCTGGGTCGACTTGTACACCGACGGCCGCACGTAGGCATCCTCGCGGAAGCCGTTCCGTCGGAGCAGGCCGACGGTCAGCTCGACGAGCTCGTCGGTGCTGCCGGGGGGATCCATGTAGAGGATCCGGCACGAGTCGGACATGCGCTGGAAATGCTCGGCGAGCCGGAGCGCGTACAGCTGCCGGTCGTCCGCGTTCCAGTAGGCCCGGATGCCCTCGAAGACGGCGGTCCCGTACATGAAGGCGTGCGTCATGATGCTGACGTTCGCGTCGGCGAGCGGCAGAAACGTGCCGTTGAGGTAGCAGATCGGGCCGGCCGAGCCGGAGTCCGGTCGAACGGCGGACGTCGTCGGGGAAGCGTCTTCCGTGATCATGGGCCGAGTATACGCGCGGCCTCCGGACGCCCCGACGAGCTTCGGGGCCCGGGAACGACGGCTGCGGGTCAGATCGCGCCGGCGAGCGACGCCACGACGAGCCCCAGGTACACCGCGTAGAACCCGCCCCCGGCGAGGAGCCCGCGACCGGTCAGCCGCTCGCGGCGGAGCATCGGCAGGAAGATCGCGGCGGTCGACGCGAAGGCGATCGCGGCCGACGCGAACCCGAGCAGCGAGGCGGGCGTCACTGCCCACGCGTCGGCGGCAAGCACGAGCGCGAGCACGGTCGGGATGCAGCTCTGGAACACCATCGCGCCGGTGATGTTCCCGATCGACAACGTGTCCTTGCCCTGCCGGATCCAGATCACGCTGTTGAGCTTCTCGGGCAGCTCCGTCGCGACGGGCGCGAGGACGAGCGTGATGATGAGAGGGTCGACGCCGAGGCTGCCCGCGAGCTGGCTGACGGCGTCGACGAACAGGACGGCGCCGACGATGATCGCGGCGAGGGCGGCGAGCACCTGCAGCGACACGAGCCGGAGGCGCGGCTGCCGCTCGTGCCGGAGCGGGTCCAGCCGGCCGAACCGGAGCGGCCGGAGGTCGTCGCTGGCTCCTCCGCCGCGCTCCGCCGCGAAGTGCGCCCGGACGTACAGCGCGTACATCAGCAGCAGGACGGCCGCGACCGCAAGCTTGCCGACGGCGAGCGACGGAGGCAGGAACGCGGCCGCGATCGCGAGCGCATACGCGACCGCGAAGTGCCGGACGTCACGCCCGATGACCCATGGGTCGACGAGCAGCCGGTCGTCGTGCCCCGGCGCACGGGCCCGGACGAGCACCGCGATCCCGGTGATGAACATCGCCAGCGTCGCGAGCATGAACGGAGCGCCGAGGATGGCGCCGACGGCCACGCCGTCCTCCCGCGAACCGCCCCCCTGCGCCCCGAGCAGGATCGCGACGAACGGGATCATGGTCTCGGGCATCGCCGTGCCGACGGCCGCGAGGACGCTGCCCACGGCACCTTCGGCGAGGTCGAGCTTGTGGCCCATCCATTCGATGCCGTTCGTGAACAGCTCGGCTCCGGCGAGGATCAGCGCGAGCGCGACGAGCATGAGGACTGCGTCGAGCACCTCGTCCTACCTCGTCACCAGTGCGATGCCGGTGGACATGGCGAGGACGCCGCCGAGCGCCAGGTGCGCGGTCAGCCCCATGCGGGGACGTGGTCGGGCGGGCGGCGGCGCCGGGCAGTCGAGCGCTGCCGGGCGACCGGCCCGTGTGGTCACGAGCGCGCGGCCCGGGAACGCCGGCAGTGGGCCACCGTGCGTGCGGCGGTCAGGGGCGGAGGTGCTGGGGCGCGTACGGCAGCAGCGCGACGTGTCGAGCGCGCTTCAGCGCCACCGATAGCTGTCGCTGGTGCTCCGCGCAGGTCCCGGTCTTGCGGCGCGGCTCGATCTTCGCCCGCTCCGACAGGTACCGGCGGAGGCGATTGACCTCCTTGTAGTCGATCTGCTGCGCCTTGTCCGCGCAGAACGCGCAGACCTTGCGGCGCCGCCGATCGCGGTAATAGTCGTCACGCTTCTTCGATTTCGCAGGCGGCATCGTTCGTGTTCCTCGCTGGTCTCGTCGTTCGTCGGCGTCAGAAGGGCAGGTCGTCGAGGTCCGTGTAGGTGTCGGCCGGCTCGCCGGAGGGCGCGGACTCGCGCCGGGCGGGACGCGAGGCCGCCTCGGACCCCTCCGCCTCCTCGCGCGGCCGGCTGTCGAGGGCCGTCACCGTCTGGGCGACGAGCTCCGTCGTGTAGCGCTTCTGGCCCGCGCGGTCCTCCCACTGGCGGGTCTGGAGCCGGCCTTCGACGTACACCTTGCGGCCCTTGCGCAGGTATTCCGCCGTCCGTTCAGCGAGCGGTCCCCAGGCCACGACCCGGAACCACTCGGTCTCCTCCTGCCACTCGCCGTTCTGGCCCTTGAAGTTCCGGTTCACCGCGACGGTGAACTGCGTCACGGCCTGGCCGTTCGGCGTGTACCGCATCTCGGGGTCGCGCCCGAGGTTGCCGATGATCATGCACTTGTTGAGCGACATCGCCGTACCTCCGGCCTGCGTCCGGCGTCAGTCGATCGCGGCGGGCGCGGCTTCGCTCTCCGACTCGTCGATGAACTCGACAGGCGGCTCCTCTTCCTCC
>JAKAAV010000090.1 GCA_021802185.1 Chloroflexota bacterium
ACCGGTTCCCTGCACGCCGGACGCGGGCGTGCGTCCCGTCCGGCATCGTGCCTGCTGATCTGTCCGGCGCGTCCGCCGAACTGCACGATTCTCCGCCCGAACGCTGAACCGCCGCTGAAGAGTTGCTCGGCCAGGGGAGCAGCGCGGCCAGCGGAGTTGCTCGGCCAGCGGAGTTGCTCGGCCAGCGGAGTTGCGCGGCCAAGGGAGCAGCGCGGCCAGCGGAGTTGCACGGCCAGGGGAGTTGCACGGTGCCCCGCGCGTCCCGCGGGTGGGACAGACGCGGCGGATGCGGAGGCTCCCCGAGGATGCCGCAGCGGCTACGCCGTGCGGGCCGCCTCGTCCATCGCCTCGGCGACCATCCGTACGAGGTCGCGGGTCGCGATCGGCTTGCTCGCGAAGCGCGCGCCCCGCCGAACCAGATCCTCGACCTCCGTCGTCTCGGCGGCGTACCCGGAGAGCAGCACGACGCCGGCATCCGGCCGGAGCTCCATCGACCGCTTCGCGAGCTCGAGGCCGGAGACGTCGGGCATCACGACGTCCGTCAGCAGCGCGTCGATGCGCGCCTCCGACTCGATCAGCTGCAGCGCCTCCCGCGGATCGCTGATCGTGAGCACCGTGTACCCGGCGCGCTCGAGCACGCGGCGCGAGATCTCCCGGACCGCCGGCTCGTCCTCCACGAGCAGCACGACGCCTCGCACCCGCGGCTGCGCCTCCCCCGCCGGCGCCTTCTGTTCGACGGTCTCGTCCGCGCGGGGGAAGTACACCTTGAACGTCGTCCCGCGGCCCGGCTCCGAGTACAGCCAGATGTGGCCGCCCGCCTGCCGCACCACCCCGTAGATGGTCGCCAGTCCCAGGCCCGTGCCCTTCCCGGGCTCCTTGGTCGTGAAGAACGGCTCGAAGACGTGCAGCCGGGTCTCGCGATCCATTCCGTGGCCGGTGTCGCTCATCGCGAGCAGCACGTACGCCCCAGGTTCCACCTGGAAGTGCTCCACCGCGTACGCCTCGTCGAACATGACGTTGGCCGTCTCGATCGTGATCGTGCCGCCGTCCGGCATCGCATCCCGCGCGTTCACCGCCAGGTTCATGAGGATCTGGTCCAGCTGCCCTGGGTCGATGCGGACCTGGCCCGTGGCGGGATCGAGCGCGAGCACGAGCCGGACCTGCTCGCCGATGACGCGCCGCAGCATCGGCTCGACGGTCATGACGGCGTCGCAAAGGTCGACGACGACGGGCCGGACCACCTGCCGGCGGCTGAAGGCGAGCAGCTGCGCCGTGAGAGCGGTCGCCCGGTCCACGACCGTCCCCACCGCGACGACGCTCGGGCGCACCGCGGCCGCGTCGATCCTGCCGCCCGACCCGTCGAGGTCCTCGAGCAGCATGTCGACGTAGCCCCGGATCGCGAACAGCATGTTGTTGAAGTCGTGCGCGATGCCGCCCGCGAGCCGGCCGATCGACTCCATCTTCTGCGCCTGCAGCAGCTGGTCCTCGAGCGCCTTCCGCGTCGTGATGTCGACCATCGTCGCGAACACGAGCCGGCCGGACGGAGTCTCCACCGGCGCGAGACTGATCTCGACCGGGAACTCGGTGCCGTCGCGGCGCCGCGCGGCGAGGTCGAGCCCGATCCCCATGGGCCGGGCCGAGGGATGCGCGACGAACGACGCCCGGTGCGCGACGTGACGTTCGGAGAAACGGGCGGGAACGAGGACCTCGACGGGCTGCCCGACGAGCTCGGAGGCCGGCCATCCGAAGGTCAGCTCCGCGCGGGGGTTCGCGTACGCGATGTGGCCGGTCTCGTCGACCGCGACGATCGGGTTGGGGCTCGCGGCGAGGACCTGCTCGGCGCCGGCGTCGAGAGACAGGGGACGGGTCGGTGCCGAGCCATTCCCGTTCGCGGGACGAGGCAGCGCGCCACCGGCCGGGACCGGATCGCCGGGAAACACGGTCTCGCCAGCGTGCACGCGGTCGCCGGCGGGCGCGGTCGGGGGCGCGTCATCGTGCTGGGCCTGCGGGGCACGGCGCGGGTGACGCTCTGTCATCTCGTGAGCCTCGGCGGGGACGCGGCCGACCGTACAAGCGTAGGTGCGCCGGTCAAGGGGACGACGGGATCGGTGGTGCGACGGCGGCCCGACGGAGCCAGCGCGACGCCGGCACGGCGGAGCTCGGGCTCAGCTCCCGGTCGGACTTCCTCGGCCCTCAGCCGGACTTCGCGCTCTCCTCGCGCTGCTCGCGCCGTACCTGCGCGAGGTGCGCCTTCCAGCCCGTCGGGTCCCCCTCGATACTCGTGCCCTGCCACCCGCAGGTGCACGTCACCTGCCGCAGGCGGTGCCGGTACTCCTCGATGACGTGCTTGAACGGCTCCGGGCCCTCGGGTGCGGACGCCGCTCGGCTCGCCGGGGAACGCTGCCAGTGCATGCTCACTGCGCGTCAGTTTCCTGGGCGGGTCGGACGTTCGCCGCGCGCGGCCCGCGGTCGCTCTGCTGCACGTCGAACGCCACGCGCTCCCCGCCCGACAGCCGATCGAAGTCGAGCGACTCCTGGACGCCGCTCCGGTGGAAGAAGTACTCCTTGCCGTCCTCGCCTGCGATGAAGCCGAAGCCCCGATCGGACACGATCTTCTTCACTGTCCCGGACACGTCTTCCCCCAGTCTGTGACTTCCCGAAGTCGATGCAGGCGCGAGGTCCGAGAAGGGGAGACCAGGCGGACGCCGCCGCGAGGGCGAGTGACAAGTTTATCGCTCCCGGCCGATCGTCGCAGTCGCAGTGTGACAGTTCGTCGCAGTCGCCGAGGCGAATCGCGGCATGTCAGACACGCCGGCGTGCGGGATCGGAGGCCCGGGCGGCGGCGATCGCCTCGACCAGCGCCCGCTCCGTCGCGGTCCCCGCCAGCCCGAGCCGCGCGCCCACCCGCGCCGGCAGCGTCGGCTCGAGGTACGTCGACGCCAGCGCCGGCCAGTTCGGCTCGGCGAACACCTCCGCGGGCGTGCCGTCGAGCGCGATGCGGCCCGCGCGCATGACCACGACCCGGCGCGACGTCTCGGCCACGAACCGCATGTCGTGGCTGATCGTGATCACCGTCCGCCCCTCGTCGGACAGCCGCTCGATGATCGCTCGCACCCGCGTCGCCCCCCGGGCGTCCTGGCCCGTCGTCGGCTCGTCGAGGATCACGACCGGCGTCCGCATCGCCAGGATCGACGCGATCGCCAGCAGCTTGCGGCGCGAGTACCCCAGGTCGTACGGGTTCGCCTCGGCCGTGCCCGCCAGCCCGACCGCCTCGAGCGCCTCGTCGACCGCACGCTCGACGTCCGCGCCGGCGTGTCCGAGGTTCCGCGGTCCGAACGCCACCTCCGCCCGGACGCGTCCCGCGAAGATCTGCCGGTCCGGGTTCTGGAACGCGAGCCCGACCCTCGCGGCCAGCTGCGCGACGTGCATCCTGGCCACGTCCTGGCCGTCGACCAGCACGCGGCCCTCGGTCGGCCGCAGCAGGCCGTTGAGCTGCCTCACGAGCGTCGACTTGCCAGACCCGTTCTGCCCGACGATGGCGACCCGCTCGCCCGCCGCGATTCGCAGGTCGACGCCATCGAGCGCCCGGGTGCCGTCCGGGTACACGAACACGACCGACTCGAGCGCGAGGGCGATGCCCCTGCGCGCTGCTTCGATGCTCACGCCCGGCCCTGCCCGACGCCCGGCCGGTCGGACACCCCGGCGGCTTCGACGGGCCCGTCGTCACCGCCCGCCGCGGCCTGCTCCACGGCCGCGAGCAGCCGTGGGTCGGCGAGCCCGGCAGCCTCGAGCGCGCGTGCCAGCCGGACGGCCGCCGGCGGCTCGACGCCCAGGTCCACCAGGCGCGGATCGGCGAGGACGTCCGCCGCCGGCCCGAGGAGTGCGACACGCCCGGCGTCGAGCGCTGCGACGTCCTGCGCCATCGCCGCGAGCAGCTCGGTCTTGTGCTCCGCGACGAGGATCCCCGTTCCGGTCTCCGCCGCGAGCCCGGCGAGCGCCTCGCCGACGAGGCGCGTGCCCCGTGGGTCGAGCTGGCTCGTCGGCTCGTCGAGGACGAGGTACGCGGGGCGCAGCGCCAGCACCGCCGCGAGCGCGACGAGCTGCGCCTGCCCGCCGGACAGTCGCGCGGGATCCTTCGGCGCCAGCGGCGCGATCCCCAGCGTGTCGAGCGCCCACTCGACCCGCTCGACGATCTCGGGCACCGCGAGCCCGAGGTTCCGCGGCCCGAACGCGACCTCCTCCCACACGGTGACGGCGGTGCCGCTCAGCTGGGTGGTCGGGTTCTGGAACAGCACGCCGCACCGCTGTGCGTGTTCGTGCGGCGCGAGCGTCACGGTCTCGACGCCGTCCATCGTCACCGAGCCCTCGAGCCGGCCGCCGATCGACCCTGGCGCAAGCCCCGACGCGACGAGGCACAGCGTGCTCTTGCCGGATTCGTTCGCGCCCACCAGCCCGACGACGCGCCCGGGCGCCACGTCCAGGTCGATCCCGTCGAGGACGACGCGCGGCGTCCCCGCGTACCGGTACCGCGCACCGGCGAGGCGGAGGGTCATGCTGTCGGCCGCCCGTCCGCGTGCGGGGCCACGCGGCGCACCCGCGTGCTCACGGGAGGCGGAGCCTTCCGGAGACCTCGGCCGCGACCGCGGCGATCGCGCCGACGAACAGCACCCATCGGACGACGCGCTGCGTACCGGAGTCGGGGAGCACGCGGATGACGGTCCGGCGCGCAGGCGCCGAGAACGCGCGCGCCTCGAGCGCCATCGTCTGCTCCTCGACCTCGGTGAGTGCCCCGAAGATCATCGGGCCGGCGAGCGGGATCACGCCGCGCACCCGGCGCAGCACGCCGCCCTGCGTGTCCATGCCGCGCGCGCGCTGCGAGTCCGTGATCTCGCTCGCGCGCTCGCCCATCCGCGGCACCATCCGGATCGCGGAGCCGATCACGAACGTGCCCCGCCGTCCGAGGCCCCGCCGCTCGAGGTCGGACAGGAGGTCGTCGGTCGGTGTCGTCAGCCCGAGGATCGCGGCGGACAGCGCGAATGCGACGACGCGCAGCGTGGCCTGGAGGGCGGCCGTCAGGCCGCTCCACGTCGGGGCGAGGGGACCGAGCCGCACGATGACGTCGTGGGCACCGGGGTACAGCAGCGTGTTGACCAGCAGGATCGAGATCACGAGCGGGATCGTGGCGAGCGCGAACGGCACCATGCGGCGCGCGACCCCCGCGGCGAACGCCGTGATCGCGAGCACGACCAGGACCGAGATCGGCCCGGTCCAGCCGCGGACGCCGAACGCGATCGCGGCCTCGGCGAACGCGATGACGAGCTTCGTGGTCGGGTTCAGTGCGTGATACGTCCCGCGGGGCTCGCGGAGGACGTACTCGGGCAGTCGGCGGGGGGATGCGCCGGGCGCCTCGCTGCCCGGCGGCGGCGTGTCGATCAGGCGGCCCTCCGGCCGTGAATCCGCCGCGCCCGAAGAGCCGTCCGATGCTCGACCGTCACGCGACGCTGTGGGCCCGGTCGCCGACCGTCCGCTCGCCGAGCGGGAACCGCGCAACGATGCGCGGCGAGAGGCTCATGAGCACGATGAAGACGACGTAGCTCGTGATCGTCTTGTCGATCGGGTCGGAGAACAGGCCCTGCCCGAGCGAGGCGTTGAAGACGTCCGCGCCGCCCTGCCGGAGCGCCGCCACGATGACGTCCGTGCCGGACCCCGTCACGCCGCCGAACAGGTACGCCGCGATCGGCGCCGACACGACCGCCGCGACGATCCCCGTCACTGCACCGGCCACCGCCACGTATGCGCCTGCCGCGTCGTGCCGGATCAGGATGAAGCCCGCGATGACGACGCTCGCGACGACGGCGATCCCGACGATCGCGGCGAACACCCAGGCGGGATAGCCGCCCTGGTTCGGGTCCGTGTAGGCGGGGTTGTCGTAGATGCGCGAGGCGAGGATCAGGATCACGGCGACGCCGACGATCGCCGCGAGGTACAGCCGCGGGCCGGTCGCGGGCCGCGGCCGGTACACGCCGAGGTAGCCCCACAGGCCGGCGAGGAGCCCGATCACGCCGGCGGTGATCGCGAACGGGCCGATGCTTCCGCCACCGATCCCGGGCGCGTACTGCCAGATGAGGTTCGAGAGGATGCCTGTGAGCGCGCCCGCGATTGGTCCCGCCAGGACCCCGACGAGGATCGTGCCGATCGAGTCCAGGTAGATCGGCAGCTTGAGCACGGTCTGGACCGTGTACCCGAGCACGATGTTGATGGCGATCGCCACGGGCATCAGGACGATCACCCGGGTCGGGAACTGCCGCGAGATCCAGCTCATGCGACCTCCTCGTGTCCGACTGCCCAACGATCGCCGGCTGCCCTACCGTGTCGGCGGGAGAGGCGCGGGCGTACCCGCGGGCTGCCGGCTGTTCGCGGCGGCCCTCCGCCGCTCCCTCCGCCGTTCAGAGTGCCACTCGACGGGATGACGGACAAGGTATCAGCCGCGGCACCGGCTCCGGGGGGCTCGGGAGCGTGGGGGTGGGGGCCCGGGTTTCGGGGCCCGGGGTTCGGGGGGCTCGGGGCCCGGATTTCGGGGCACTCGTGCCCCTTGCTCGGACGGTGCGGCGACGCGTACCCGCGGGACCGGCAGTCTCTCTCCCGCTCGCGAGCTCCCCCCGACCCGAGCGGGGCTCGCCGGCTCTCTCCCACTCGCGAGCTCTCCCCCGCCCCGAGGGGGGCTCGCCCCCCGGCCCGAGCGGGATCGGCGGGCTCTCTCCCGCTCGCGAGCTCCCCCCGACCCGAGCGGGGCTCGCCGGCTCTCTCCCACTCGCGAGCGGGGTCCCCCCCGGCCCGAGCGGGACCGGAATGGGCCGACGCGAGGCTGACTTGACCGATGCTCACGTTCTGAACGCCGAACGGATCGCCGCCGTCCGGAATGGCACAGACGTGGTCGGACGCGCGGTTTCGGTGCCCGAATCGTCCGGAATCGTGCGGGCGAACGCGCTGCGTCGTGCGGGGGGACGCGTGCCGGCGGACCAGCTCTGCCTTGACCGATGGCGGCTGGCACACTCGGCGCCATCGTGACCCGCCCCGCGTTCCCCGGGTGAGCGTCGGTCAAGTCCAGCCACGGCTGGCGGCGCGCTGCCGCCACCCGCCGGCCGCAGGGCCTGGGCCAGGCCGCCACCCGCCGGCCGCAGGGCCTGGGCCAAGTTGCCGCTCGCCGGCCGTCGGCCGCTGCTCCCACGCGATGCTCCTCGAGCAAGCCGCGCGCAAGCCCATCGCCAGCCGCGCGCCAGCCGCGCGGCAGCCCCGGCACCTCTCGCCGCTACCCGCGGTCCCGCGCCAGCCGCCCGACCCGGTCGATCAGGCGCTCCAGGAACGTCTCGGCGTCCGCGTCGACCCCGACCAGAGCGTTCGCCGGCCGGTGCCACAGGTGTCGCCAATCGGCGATCGTCTGGCCGCACGCGATCTCGCCGGCCGTCTCGACGTCGACCGTCACGGGCTCGGCACGCACCAGCGATTCGTCGAGCGCGATCGCGACCACGAAGGGATCGTGGACGAACGCGCCGTAGAAGCCGTCGTACCGCGCGTGGAACTCCATGTAGAAGCGGAGCGAGTCGGCGACGTACCTGAGCACCGCGTTGTCCGGCGCCCCGGCGTCCCCGGATCGCACGCGCGCCTCGGCCCGGCCGCCGTCACAGCCCGCGGCCCCCGCGAGCATCGCGACGTGGTCGGGCAGCATCCGCGCTCGCTCGGTGACGTCGAGCCCGAGCGCGAGTGGCAGCGCGGCGGAGGGTGCCCGGCTGGCGGCCGCGGTGACGTCGAGCCCGAGGGCGAGCGGCAGCGCGACGGAGGGTGCCCGGCTGGCGGCCGCGGTGACGTCGAGCCC